>CAMZHB010000053.1 GCA_947306605.1 uncultured Prevotellaceae bacterium
CAGGAGATTCTTCAGCGAATGGAATAGAACACATATCCGCTGTCTCTTCTTTCAAGAGGATTGCACCACTATGGAAGACGAACCAATGGTACATAGAAACAATTATCAGAATTTGCGAATCTCTTTATAGGCAACTGTGTCGCCTTCTTGATTGTAGATAGCCTCACGGAATTGCTCGCAGGTAAATGGTACAGCGTCTTTAGTCAGTTCCGGAACATTATAACTCTTAAATAGCATGATATTATGCTCAGGATCTTCTTGCGGAAGCATAAATGCTTTGTGCGATTTACCATTTTTATCGAAGTAAGTGAAATATGGACGGGTGAAAGATCCGTCATCACGCCGCGAACTAAAGACAATCCAGCGTCCATTACTGCTCCAGGAATGATAAGAGTCGACATTCGAGCTATTAGCTTCAACAAGAGGATAAATATATCCCGTTTGCAAATCTTTCACATAGAGATCTGCGCTTTTATGCCAGATGTGGAATTGCCCATATTTGCCTAACGTGAAGAGCAAATAGCGTCCGTCAGGACTTATACGCGGTACTGAAGCGCTTCTTTCAATCTCAGTGCATGGCACCTCCATCTGTGGCGCGCCAAAAGTCATTGTAAGAGTATCGAACGGGATACTCATGATGTTGTATAAGAATTTTTGGGGAGACTGAACAGCTAATTTCGAATGTGTGGAATCGGGATTCTCAAGAAAATCTTCGCGATGGGCCACGCAATAGTAGACACGGTCTCCGGCAGGATTCCAACAGGGGAATGTTTCTAAATCAGCCGGCGTTTTAAGTATGTTGCTGATTTCACGAGTTCCGACATTGTAGAAAATAAGGTCGGAACCATAATCAAGAACTTCGATTTTATCGGTGTCAAGTATGTGAAATATTTGTCCAGTTTGGTTTGAAGAGAATACAACCCAATCCTTCGTCGGATGCCATGAGGGATAAACTGATGAACTTAGAATAGAGTCATTCTTTAGGTTCATCTTTGTGATTTTACCTCCTTCTGCGAAGATTGTACCTCCCATAGCCGCTCTCACATGAAAGAGCATCCGTTTTGTAGAATAATTCTGGTAGTTGTGACAATTGACACAATGGTTTTCAGGCCGGTTGAAAGCTCGGTTATTCTCGTAGATGGTCTGGACATCAAAGTTCGTTAGATTCCGCTGGTAAAGCCCAACTTGTCTATAAAGCTCATAACCGGGTTCTATGAGGCGATAAGATAAGTACTCGTCAATTGGTTCTTCGGCTACATCCATCTTATATTTCGGGAAAACGGACCACTTGCCTTCTCTTTCGATATATAAACTTACCTCTATGGTCTTTCCTTTACACAAAGTGAGAAATGATTTCCACGAAGTGGGTTCAAATTGAATCTTTGCACTTTCCCGGCTCCTGAAATCATTTTTTCTTTACCACATTTCAGAACTGCGACATAGTTATCTCCAGTAGAACGCACCATAAAATTGAGTGGCGCAATGTTAGGCGGGACAACAACGCCGGTATAATCCGGAAAAATTGAAACAGCCTCGTTTATTGGTGTTGCCTGTGTAGGTTCTTCGTAATTCTTAGTCCCACATGCAGCGGACAATATCAGACATAGAACGAAGTAAATGGGAGATAGTTTTTCTTTCATCAGTTTACCTGGCCTTTCTCTTGCTGATTCTGGAGATAATTCTCGTCTGGAATATTCTCAAAATAGTAATAAAGAGGATAATATCCGTAGTAATTCTCTCTAAATTGCTTGGCTACCGCCTTTTTGTCAGCATTGCGATAAGGTGCAACCGTTGTCATGAATTGTTTAAGGCTGCTGATAGACAGTGGGGCTATTTTGTAATCCTTCAAGTTGACTTCTTTTTTCAACGACTGAATGATTAGGGCGTCTTCAAACGGCCTGGGTAGTGACTTGTCGGCGATAGGCCCAAGACGGTCAAAGTAATGGTCCAAGTTTTTCGCATATAGACAAGCGGCAAGCGAATGATAGAGCGCACGTATATGACGTCCTGACGTCAACTCCACATTATAACCGAGGAAAAGTGGCACATTGTACCGCTGTTCATAATCGTCCTCAAGCGGAACACATTCTGCAACTTTCACAAGTGCGGGATCCTTTGTTATGAGTTCATGATTCGTAATCATAGCTTCGTATTTCTCCGCGAAATCTCCTTCAAAAGGCACACACTTTATGAGATGCATGTATTTTTCTGCCAGATTGTATTCACCATTTATGAGTGAGCAGAGAAACATTCGCTTTAATTTCACAACAGTCGGGCCATCCATTACTGCACGTTCCATACAGTCGTGATAAGCTGAATTCACTAATCCGGCATAATAGTCTCCGTCATAATTAAAATACTCTGTGCCTGGATCAACTTGCCCGGACATATTTCGAAGTTCGGGCTTGGGATACTGGTATTTGATTTCAAATAACCTGTTTGAGAGTTGGTCGGTTTGAGACAAGGCTATAGCATAATAACAACAAACAGAGCGGTCCGGTTGTTTGCATGAAAGTCCCAAATCTATCATTTCGTCCCACGCTTCTGCCTCTAACAATCGCTGCATTTTGGCTGTGACGCGCATATTCTCCCTATAATAATAAGAATAACCGACAAGTAATATACCAGCTACCACAATCGTGAGGATTTGAGCCAAATTAACACGATGAGACACATTGTCCGAACGCTTACGTTTAATAAGCAACCGCACAAACAAGGCAACGATTGACAGAACTAAAAGTACAGCAATAGGATGTGCGAAATAATATCCCGGTTCATGCTGATAGAACAGGTTTAATCCACGATACGCCAAATAAAATACATAGGCCAAAGGAATAAGTACGGCCAAAATTTGCAAATAATTGTTCTTGGGCAATAGATATTTGAGCAAACAAGCTATACCAGTCAGAAACGTTGCCATAAGTAGGCTGCCAATGACAGGAAAATGGAACAGCAACAAAAAGAATCGGCCTAAAAGTATATAAAAGCCCCATTTTAAGTCCATGACATTTTGCATAATCGTGGAATTAAAGGCTAAATAACTGTTTTGTTCAGCCATGTAGAACACATCGCCCCACATCAGCCAGACAATAAGCCATGTAACAAGAAATAAAAGTACCACAGCAGAAACACGAGGGCAACTAAACTTACGTTTTGCGGACTTCGTTTTCTGTGCTTGGGATGCCTTAACGCTTTTGTAGCTTTTCTTTTTATGTCCCATCGATTAATCTTATCGTACAACAACCTTTTTACCGTTTACTACGTATATGCCAGGTTGTAAATTGTCAATTTTTGAAATGTTACCTGATACTTCTTGCGTTGCAACCTTGATACCGGACACCGTATACACGTTAACAATGACAGGATCAACTACGTGAAAATATATGCAGCCTTTACCTCCAGTCATACCCAAATACTTGGTGTTCTTAATACCATCAAATGGATCAATAGGCTTGCTATAGTTGTACTGTTTATCAAGGTAGCTAACACGACCTTCAAGCCAAGTTTTAAGATAATCCATTTCGTAGTCAAAATCCATGTGAACGTCTGAATTCTGCCAACGACTCAATTCACGATCTTCGGCTCCACTCTCTTTAAACAAATCTCTGTAATCAGTGAAACGCTTCAACAATTTGTCAGCATCGAACAATTGTTTTTCACGTAGCTGTTGGTATCGCGCAGCTATCTTACTATTCCAACCTTCATAGTCTAATTCTTTCAGACGTTTGAAAATGGTATACTCACCATGTTCATAGGACCAAATGAACGAAATCCAATCCGTTTCAGGATTGCGTGTAATATTATTAGAGCCTTCCCATCTACGTCCAAACACGCCATCCAAGTCCCAAGGTGTAAGACTGATTTTCTTATATTGGGTCTTATCGTAATTATATAAGTACATATTCTTTCCGTGATTGTCGGTAGCAAGAATCAACTCAAGGAATAAATAATAATCCATGAATACAGGTAAATCGAAATACGAACCTACATAATACATAAAGTCTTCATCGTTGCACGCAGCTGAAATATTAACAGCATCATATAGAGGTTTCCAGTCAATAGATTCACCATCGTCAAGGTCAGGATACTTATTCTCCCAACCATCCCAAGTCATGCTATAATTACTATAGTTTGACGCCTTCGTCATTGGGTAATATCTGCTGTCTGAATTGTGACCGAGGAAAATAGAATAACTCCACGATGCAGACTTATAGAGTGTGCCTCTCACAGTATCTTGTTGCGTTTCGACTTGTGCCTTATGTATTTTCTTAAGCTTGAGCTGTTTTCTGTCAACCTTTTCTGTGAGACAATAAATACCGGCATAGTTTCCGTTAAGTAGGACCTCAACAAATTTACCATGGGTTCCGTTAACTGCTTTCTTTTCATATTTACTCTGATATGGCGGAGTAGAGAAATCTAACCAAAGGTCAGTAGCAACTCTGTTGCGCATACGTCCAGGATCAACAGCCATAGCGTCAAGAATCCAGTTATTATCTTCACGCATATCCAAGAATTTCCGATCGATTGATTCCCAATTGGCATCTTTTAGTTTGATTGCGTATGATTTTTTCCGTTTTCCAGCGGCCGTGGCTCCGCGATGGCGCAGATTAGCATTGTATAATGAGTCCACAGGTGCAATAGTGTTAATATCATTTACACGAATGCTCCCACGATGATAGCTTCTGCTCAACGAAGTTCCGAATATCTCGACAATAGGTAGGAATGTGAACGTCAGTTTATCCTTTGCCAACAATTTGTCTCCCTGTTTCAATTCCAAAAGATAGGTTTCGTTGTTACCAACTTTTGTAAATTCATATTCATCCCCATCTTCGACAAGCGTACCATCAATATACAAATCAAGTGCAACATCATGGTCCTTGCAAGTATAATGTACCTCGGCCAAATACGGTTCACCGCCTCGAGAATAGTCCGGAGCTGTTTGCATATATATTTCATTGAGGTTGTCATATACCAGAGTTTTACCGTTAATCAGGAGTGTGTCAAGAGCATCTCTGAAATTATTATAAGAAATTGTGGTGTCTTGCTCTTGAAGAACGATTCCAAATTGTGTCAGGTAGTCTTTGTGACGCTTGTCTTTGGAATAAAACACAAATGTTGAGCCGTTGTCTTGAGTAAAGAAGCACAAGAATGTTTGATAATAGTCATTCCAGAACGTACAGCCCTCTCTGACCCAACGATTGTCGTCTCCGTTTTCGGAAGCATAGACAACGTAAACACCATATCCGTTATTAGCCTGGTCATAATGATTAAAGCCCCACAAATTGTCCGTTGTAGGTGTTTTACCACTGATTGCACGAATATTTTTAGTGCTTTTTCCAGAGATGAAACCCGACAAATACTGTCCGTCTTTCGTATATATGTTCACGCCATCGGAACCTTTTACAAAATAAAACTCTGTTGGCTCTGTCTCAACTTGAGCAAGGCAGTTATCTTCGGAATCTACTTTAACGTATTTCTCAGACCGTACATTTTTAATAACGTAATAAATGGGGTCATTAACATCATTGGTAAATGCAACCGGCATATCCAATGCCGTATTCTCCCAATAGTAACCGTCTTTCGTGGTTCCGTAATCAAAAGATGGGGTAACGTCTTGAGGAGTATAGAGATTGTCGCTTTCATCGTAGAATTTAAACAAAGAATTAGTCGATGTAGCACGAGAATATGTCCCTACAACCATGTTAGATGTGCGTAAGTTGAATGCAGGTTGGTCCACGTCGGCAGCACATATGATTGTGTAGCTCTCATTGTACTTTTCAAACGTCCAGACCGAAGAATCGCCTCTTATTTCTTTAGTCACGGTAAGATAGCGTCGGTCTTGGCCTTCGCGAACTCCATCATAGGTCATATACTCAGCAGTCTGGGCATTCTTTATCACATACCTGCCCTCGCTTATCTCCAAAATGTACCACAGCAGGTCGCCTTCGCTCTTTCCGTTCACGTCATAATAAACCGGAGTACTTTGGTTATGTTCACTTCCGACGCACACTCCGCCTTCTATGTAGTCACATTGAATGCGGTACTTTGCTGTTCTGTCAAAATGAAATGATGCGTTGGCCACTGTGGCCGACACAAAAAACACAACAAGCCAAACTGTTCTTCTCATGTTTGTCAACGTTAGATATTTCATAATTACACGTAAATTTTTTCTTAAATCTGTTTCGGCAAATGTCCACTATCACAAAATGAAGTAGAGACCTATGCCATTACATTATCGTGCAAATTTATACATTTATTATTATATGTAGGATTTGCCACATGTTAAAAAACACGGATAAAGGCATAAACAGAGTGATATTTGTTGCCAATAATAATGTCAACAATTAAAAATGCTTTCAAAGGGTCACATTTTAACCGAAATGAAACGTACTAAATACAACAGGGAATATGAGGGACAGAATGTCGAATATAAGAAAAACTACAAGCCACATGAATTTTACCATGTGGCTTGTAAATCGTATAATATGGCTCGTCGTTTCCTCGAATTGGGAGACGTTTGCAACGATGTAGATTTTGCAACCGCTATTCTTGTGTATAAACACGCTTGACACGCGTACTGACGGAGGTAAGTACTTCGTAAGGAATTGTCTCAAGGATATTGGAAAGCACGGTTACGGGTAAATCATCACCAAATATGATTACAGCATCACCTTCCCGGCACTGGATATCAGTAACATCGACCAGACACACATCCATGCAGATATTTCCGACGTAAGGTGCCTTCTGCCCGTTCACAAGGCAATATCCGTTGCCACGACCAAGGCGACGGTTCAGTCCATCTGCATAACCGATAGGAACAGCTGCGATACGGCTGTCACGGTGTAGGACACCACGTCGACTATATCCCACAGTATCGCCAGAAGGAACGTCACGCAATTGAAGAATTGTGGACTGGAGCGTGCTGACATTGTGAATCATTCTATTGGAATAGGGATCAACTCCATAAAGTCCTAATCCAAGCCGCACCATATCCATCTGATATTGCGGGAAACGCTCTATACCGGCCGTATTACAAATGTGACGCAAAATGGGATGAGCAAAAGATGAGCAAAACTTAGAACTGGCTTTATCAAATCGCTCGAACTGCCACGTTGTAAAGTCATTAAAATCATCACCATCACTACCGACGAAATGAGAAAATATACTGCGCGGAATAAGATTGTTCTGCAGCTTCAAACATTCGATTAACTTGTCTATATCTTCCTCAGGATGAAAACCAAGCCTGTGCATGCCGGTGTCAAGTTTAATGTGGACAGGAAAGTTTGAGACTCCCTGTTTCTCTGCAGCCTTCAACAATGCCTCAAGTAGCCTGAAATTGTATACCTCTGGCTCCAATTTGTAATCAAACATATCTTGGAACGCAGACATTTCGGGATTCATCACCATGATATTGGCTTTGATACCCGCACGACGCAATTCGACACCTTCATCTGCAACAGCGACAGCCAAATAATCCACTCCGTGATCCTGAAGTGTGCGTGAAACTTCAATAGCTCCAGCTCCGTAAGCAGAAGCCTTCACCATACACACCATTTTCGTGCTTTGCTTCAAAAATGAACGGTAATAATTAAGATTATCTACAAGTGCAGTCAGATTTACTTGGAGTGTCGTTTCATGAACTCGAAGTTCAAGCCGCCGCGATAGGCGATCAAACCGGAAAGGACTCGCTCCCTTAAGAAGAATTAGTTCATCACATAATTTATCTAATGCTCCGCTTTCAACAAGGTCTTTTGTGGACGCATAAAAATTGCTTTGCATTTCAAAAGAAGCCGTGTGGTGACATATTTCTGGTCCAACGCCGACAACATAGTCCACACCGCGTTCACGACACAACTTTCCAGCGTCAGCATATAACCTGTCGGGCGAAATACCATTGTCTAAAATGTCACTCAAAATCAGTGTAAGCCGGCGACAATGGCTTTGAGTCTGACGTCTGTGGGCATCCTGACGTATCTCTCGCTCCTGATCCTGATTTCGGTAAATCTGGGTCTGATCAACCTGCTGCCCATCCCGGGACTGGACGGCAGCCGCATCCTGTTCCTCCTGGCGGAAGCGGTGCGGAGAAAACCGATCAGCCGCAAAATCGAGAGCTATATCCAACGACTTGAGGTCATTACCTGATGAATCGCTAATCAAAACGCACCTGTTAATCCCTTCTTTCACTTCAAGCCGCAGTGCAACAGGTTCCAGTCGTTCCATCCGCCGGTTAAGTACCTCAGGTGAAGCACCCAATATCAAGCAAGTGGCCAATGCGCAGACCGAATTCCCAATTGAGGCATCATCAGTCATAGGTAAGTCATACGAGTACATGCAATGTTCATACATATAAGTGACATGCGTTATACATTCTCTCTTAACCAATGATGTAACAAAAAGGTCGGCACTATCATCACGCATAGACCAACGAAATAAACGTTTGCTAAGTTCAGCAGCATCAACCTGCGAAGCAACAACTGGATTATCCGTATTACATACAACGATGTTCGAATTCTTAAATAGTAATAACTTCTCTCGACACTTCTCTTCCAAACTGGCAAAGTTTTCCTGATGCGCCTGCCCAATGTTGGTCAAAACGCCAA
>CAMZHB010000054.1 GCA_947306605.1 uncultured Prevotellaceae bacterium
AAACGGCGCCGGCTATGACCATTGTTTCGTTCTCAACAAAAAAGAACCGGGCGAATTAAGTTTTGCCGCGAAAATTATAGAACCGACAAGCGGACGTACAATGGAAGTGTACACCACAGAACCTGGCATACAGTTCTATTCAGATAACTGGGCCGACGGCTTCAGTGGGAGTCAGGGCAGTACATATCCGCGTCGCAGCGCCCTATGTTTTGAAGCGCAACACATACCTGACTCTCCGAACCGTCCATATTTCCCCAGCGTCGTGCTAAAGCCGGGAGATGTGTATCGTCAAAAGACTGTATACAAATTTGGAATAGACAAATAATAAACGATAACTAATAACTAAATCTTTAAAACTAACAAAAAAATGAGTACACAAAAAAAACAATGGGCAGCCATCATTATAATGATTGCGCTCTTCGGCATGATTGCCTTCGTAACGAACTTATGTTCGCCAATGGCCCTTATTCTTAAGAACCAATTCGGCATACCCGATTCTTTAGCACAGATTGGCAATATCGGAAACTTTGCAGCCTATCTGCTCATGGGTATTCCCTCCGGTATGTTGATTAGCAAAATCGGTTACAAGAAGACGGCACTTCTTGCCTTGGTCGTAGGTATCATCGGAATCCTCATACAGTGGATTTCAGGCCTTGCTCTCGTTGAAAGCAACACTGCAAACTTCATCATCTACCTTATTGGCGCCCTTGTAGCAGGTTGCACCATGTGTATGCTCAACTGCGTTGTTAATCCAATGCTTAATCTTCTTGGTGGAGGCGGTAATAAAGGAAACCAATACATCCAAATCGGTGGCGTGTTCAACAGCACCTGCGCCGTAGCCATCTACATCATCATGGGAGCCCTGATTGGTGAAATCACCAAGGAGACCCAAATCGCCGCAGCCACTCCCGCGCTGTTTATCGCAATTGCAATTTTCGCTATAGCATTTATCATCATTGCCTTCACTAAGATTGAAGAACCCGAACAGGAGAAAACAGAAAGTCAAGTTGCTTTGATTAAAGGAGCCTGCAAGTATCGTCATTTCGTACTCGGTGCCATCGCTATTTTCTTGTACATGGGTATTGAAGTAGGCGTACCTACAACAATGATTAACTATCTTAGCGCGCCCACAGACGGCATATTGCCCAACGGAAACACAGGATTGTCTGGCGCAGGTATAGCTGCAGGTGTGGCCACATTGATTGCTGCCGTTTATTGGATCATGATGCTCATCGGCCGATTCGTCGGCGCAAGCATTGCAGGCAAGGTGAGCAGCCGCGCATTGGTTACCACCGTGTCTATCCTCTGCATTATCCTCGTTGCCCTCGGTATGGCAAATATGGGTACAAATGCACCGAAAGTTACAGTGCTTGGTATCAATTGGGCAACCCTTACCGTTATTCATCCTGAGGTTCCGATGGGCGTATTCTTCTTCAGTGTCGTTGGTCTCTGCACTTCCGTCATGTGGGGAGCCATCTTCAACCTTGCCGTAGAAGGCCTGGGCAAATATACAGCCATTGCAGCCGGTATTTTCATGACCATGGTATTCGGTTGTGCCGTACTTATGCCGTTCGAAGCTTGGTTTGCAGAAACCGTAGGCAGTTATGTAGCCGCCTATGCTGTGATTATCGTTTGCGCCATCTACATCTTGTTCTATGCTCTTATCGGCAGCCGTGTGAACAAAGACAAACTTCCAAAAGAATAAGTCAAACATAAACTGAATTATATCAGACATAAAAATTATGAACTTAAAGATTGATGATGTTAGAAGCCGTTTCATAAAGCATTTCGACGGCTCCACCGGTTCTATCTACGCTTCTCCGGGGCGCATTAACCTCATTGGAGAGCACACAGACTACAATGACGGGTTCGTATTCCCGGGTGCTGTGCAGCAAGGCATGATTGCAGAAATCAAACCCAATGGAACACGCAACGTACGTGCCTACTCGATTGACCTTAAAGACAAGGTGGAATTCTCTTTGGACGATGAAAAAGGTCCCAAAGCCACTTGGGCCCGCTACATTTTCGGTGTATGCCGCGAAATGATGGCCTTGGGAGTTCCCGTAGGAGGTTTCAACACGGCATTCTCAGGTGATGTTCCCCTGGGAGCCGGCATGTCCTCTTCTGCAGCCCTTGAAAGTGTTTATGCATTTGCACTGAACGACCTTTGGGGTGACAACAAAATCGAAAAGATGGAGTTGGCACGCGTCGGACAGCGTACGGAACACAAATACATTGGTGTCAATTGCGGCATCATGGACCAGTTCGCCAGCATCCACGGTAAAGCAGGCAGCCTCATGCGCTTGGATTGCCGCAGCGGCGAGTTCAAATATTATCCATTTGACCCGAAGGGATACAAACTGGTACTTGTAAACTCCTGCGTAAAGCATGAACTGGTGGGTTCGCCCTATAACGACCGCCGCAAGAGTTGTGAAAACGTGGCAGCCAAAATCAATGCCAAGCATCCCGAAGTAAAGAGCCTGCGTGACGCCACTTACGAAATGTTGGACGAAGTTCGACCCGAAGTAAGCAAAGAAGACGCCATGCGTGCCCATTATGTAATCGGCGAACGCGAACGTGTGCTGACCGTATGTGACGCATTGGAGAAAGGTGACTACGAGACTGTCGGCCACATGATGTATGAAACTCACTACGGATTAAGCAAAGAGTACGAAGTGTCCTGTGAAGAACTCGACTTTCTCAATGATATTGCCAAGCAAGAAGGCGTTACTGGCAGCCGTATCATGGGTGGCGGTTTCGGAGGCTGCACTATCAATCTCGTAAGTGAGGAACTCTACAACAATTTCGTGAAGGTAGCCGTTGACAAGTTCGCTGAAAAGTTCGGCAAGAAGCCCGTTATCATCGACGTTGTCATTGGTGACGGTGCCCGCAAACTGGAATAAACCTTTCAGGAAATACATTCAACCAATCGGCATGGCTTTCGGGTCGTGCCGATTCTTTTTTGCATTTGCCAAACACCATTACGGTCAAGGCATCGCGGACATGGCGGGAAGCATGTGGGAGATAAAACCGGCCAAGTGGGACTTGGAGGCCCGCATGTCTGACTTATTCTTTTGGGAGTTCAGCAAGGGTTGGCGGCAATGCCGGATGCTATACAAAAGGAGTGAGCAGAAGGTGATAGAACCAAGCCTGTGTCTTATGGGATTTCTTCTTCTTTTTCCAATATTCATCGGTGAGGAGGACACATTTGGTCTTTTTGTCGCGATTAAAGATATGGAGCAGTTCACCTGTGCTTTCGGGGTCAAGAATAAGGGCATTGCACTCGTAATCACACCTTAGGCTGCGGCTGTCAAGGTTTGCCGAACCGGCATAACAGTACATGCTGTCGATCATCATGATTTTGCTGTGATGGAAACCGCCCGTGTAATAATATACCTTGGCTCCGGCTTTCATCATCTGGCGTGCCTGATAGTCCACAATACGCGGAGTGATGGGTATGTCGCTTGTTTCGGACACCATAATCTCAACCCGGACGCCGCGTCTCACAGCTGCTTTCAAGGCTCTCTTGACTGGTCCGTTCAAGGTGAAATATGGGTTGATAAGTTGTATGGTATGTTTCGCCGAATTAATGATATGCACAAACGTCTTCCTCACCACCATCGGCGACACGCGGGGTTCGCGGTTGGCTATACCTATTGTCTTCATTCCGGCAGTTGTTGTCGTGTCATTCTTAAGCCCTTCCAATGCGTTGCATGCCAAAGATTCGCCGGGATAATACTGAGGTCCGGACACTTTTTCATGGGTTACCTTCTCCCAAATCCTCAGAAAGATTTTCTGATATTCGCCTACGGCGTCGCCTTCTATGCGATAGTGGATGTCATGCCAACCACCGATTTCCGGTTTACCTTTTATATAATAGTCTGCAACGTTCATACCGCCGGAGTAAGCCGACTTGCCGTCAATCAACACGATTTTGCGGTGGTCACGGGGGATGATACGCGTCAGCCAAGGGAACTTAAGCGGACTATACTCGTAGATGCGGATGCCTGTCCGGCGTATCTCTTTCAGTTTCTTCTTCTTGATAGGTTTATTGTTTGATGCATTTCCGAACGCATCGTACAAAAGCCTCACCTCAACGCCTTCTGAAACTTTCTTTGCCAATAAATCGAACAACGCATTCGCAATAGAGTCGTCACGAAAGTTGAAATACTCCATGTGAACTGAAGACTTGGCTTGGGCAACTGCCTTGAACAAGTCGTCAAACTTAGCCTGGCCGTTTTCGAAAAAGACAATGCTGTTGTTAGAAGTGAATGTGACGCCCTCTTTCTCCAACTGGCGCATCAGTGAATCTGTTTGGGCATAAAGCAAGCCAAACTGTGCAACACACATCAGGGTTGCTACAACGAAACACTTGAGACTACGGTGGAAATACATCTAACCTAAATCACCGTACTGAAGGAATCGACAACGCCAAGCAGGCGATTGGCTTCGTCAACTACAAGTACGCAATGAATTTTATTTGAGTTCATGATGTTATCAATCGCGTCAATACGCGTGTCAACCGACACTGTTTTCGGATTACGCGTCATAATGTCACTCACGGCCAGACTAAAGAAGCGGCTTTGTGAGGTTTCCATCGCCCTACGTATGTCTCCGTCGGTCACAAGTCCCAGTACTTTACCGTCATCTACAGCGATGCAAATGCCCAGGCGCCCTCTGGAAACACACATCACGGCTTCCCCTAACTTTGTGTCGGGTGAAATCACCGGCAAGTTCTCTTTATACATCACGTCAGACGCTTTTGTGAGCAACCGTTTGCCTAATGAACCGCCGGGATGGAAACGTGCGAAATCCGATGCGGTAAATTGGCGCGCCACAATCAGACAACAGGCCAATGCATCTCCGAGTGCCAGTGTCGCAGTTGTGGAAGAAGTGGGTGCAAGTCCCAAAGGAGTGGCTTCACGTTTCACCCGCAGCAGAATATGTGCATTGGCGTATTTTGCCAATAGCGATTGGGAGTTTCCACTAACGCCTATAATCGGAATATGACGCTCTAACATGTTGGGAATAATGCGGAGCAATTCGTCGGTTTGCCCTGAATTCGAAATGGCAATCACGATATCGTCGCCTGTAATCACTCCAAGATCTCCGTGATAAAGGTCAAGGGGATTTACATAGAAGCTGGGGGTACCCGTGCTTGAGAATGTGGCGGCTATTTTCGCACCTATGTGCCCGCTTTTGCCTACTCCGGTGACCACAACCTTACCTTTACAATTATATAACAGGTCTACGGCTTTCAAGAACTGGTCATCAATCGAGGGAATCTGGTCCAACAGTATCTGTGCTTCGTCTTGAAGGCACTTTATTGCGGTTTGGGACAGCGTATTCATAATATGGAAATTATTACGTCCTCCAAATCTTTCAGGAAAAGCATGTTCGGTCCGTCGCTAAGGGCTTCTACGGGATTGGGATGCGTTTCAAAGAAGAAGCCAGTGGCTCCAAAAGCTTTCGCAGCCAAAGCCATGGAGGGTATATATTCGCGGTTGCCTCCTGTAGTTCCTTTCAAGCCGCCCGGACGTTGCACGCTGTGGGTACAGTCCATGATTACCTGCGGGGTAAACTGCTTCATGGTGGGTATATTTCTGAAATCGACCACCAGATTGTTGTATCCGAAAGAATTACCCCGTTCTGTGAGCCACACGTCTTTGGCTCCGCTTTCACGGGCTTTGTCTACGGGATACTGCATATCGTCTCCCGAGAGAAATTGTGCTTTCTTAATGTTTACAACTCGGCCTGTTCGGGCTGCAGCTACGAGCAAGTCGGTCTGACGGCAGAGAAAAGCCGGAATTTGAATGACATCGGCCACTTCAGCTACGGGTGCGGCCTGGCCGGATTCGTGAATGTCGGTCAGAATTTTGAGACCAAATTTTGTTTTCACCTCATCGAGCATCCCGAGTCCCTTTTCCATGCCGGGACCTCTGAATGAGCTGAGCGAAGTACGGTTTGCCTTGTCAAAAGATGCCTTAAAGATGATGTCCAAACCGTATTTGCGGTTCAGACGCACCAATTCGGCAGCCACCGTGTCAAGTAAAGCGGCGTTTTCAATGACACAAGGGCCCGCTATAATCACTGGTTTCATCGGTATCTCCAATTTTTAATGCAAAAATACGCTTTTCCCGTCAATTATCGGCCGCATGGCACGTGCAAAATCAAGAAAGAGGCCCCAAAAGTCCAAAAAAATTTAATCCGAGTCAATTGTTGCGCCCGCCAGAGCCCATAGTTCAGGATATTTTCTTAATTTTGTAGCAATAAAGACATTTACGGAAATGAAACAGTTAGTAATGCTTCTGCTCATGGCCCTTCCCGTGTTCATGACAGCACAGGTGAAGAGCAGCGAATCCCCTTACGCCAAAGGAGCCGTGACCATGGAGAACGGCAGCGTTGTGTTCGCAAAAAACATACCCGTCGCCTCAGCCAACAAGGCCCAGGCCTATCAGACCATGAAGGATTATCTCGGCACACTGGTGGTCATGTCAGAAAACGAAGAGCGTTCCAAGATTACCACAGACGACCCCGAGAAAGGCATCCTTGAGGCCAGCCTTGAAGAAACCATCTACTTCAAGCGCAAAGCCTGGGAAACCGACGCCACATTCTTCTTATACAAAATACAAGTGGGATGTAGCGACGGCCAAGTCAGACTTAAAATTTTCCAGATCCGATATATTTACGACGCAGACCGGTTTGCAACCAACGCACTCATGACTGCCGAAGAAACTATCACGGATGAACGCGCCTTCAAGGCAAACGGGAAAACCCTGCGCAAAGAAGAAGGCAAATTCCGCCGCGCTACCATCGACCGCGTCAACGAAATATTCAGCAACGCCGAACAATATCTGAACAACTGAGCATACACAAGCCACGCCGTCAGCCATGCACACGAACATAAGCCCCACCCGATTCATCGCCTTAACCCTGTTATGGCTTATACCGGTCATCATGCCGGCCAAGTTCGTATTGGTCATTGACGCAGGCCATGGCGGAAACGATCCGGGCGCCATAGGCACCTATTCAAAGGAGAAAAACATCAATTTGAACGTGGCGCTGAAACTCGGAAGCCTCATAGAAAAAAACTGCTCCGACGTGCAGGTGGTCTATACCCGGAAAACGGACGTCTTTGTCGGACTAAAAGAACGCGCAAACATAGCTAACCACGCCAAAGCCGACTTGTTCATCTCCGTACATACGAATTCGCTTCCCAAAGGTCGAATTGCTTATGGTTCCGAAACCTACTCGCTCGGTATGGCAAGGGCTAAAGAAAATCTTGAAGTGGCCAAACGCGAGAACTCTGTCATACTTTATGAAAGCAATTATCAGGAAAAATATGCGGGGTTCAATCCTAACCAGTCGGAAAGCTACATTATATTTGACTTTATGCAGGACCAGCAGATGAAACACAGTGCTGAGCTGGCCAAAGCGGTACAACAGCAGTACGCAAGCGCAGGCCGTCCTGACAAAGGCGTTAAACAAGCCGGTTTTCTGGTGCTTAGGGAAACGTCTATGCCCAGTATACTGACGGAACTCGGATTTATTTCCACACCGGAAGAAGAACGCTACCTCAATTCGGCACAAGGTGTGGAAGAACTGGCCCGCAGCATTTACAATGGCTTTGTCAATTACCGCAAGACTTTAGCCCAGCCGGCCGGAAACGAAGTGCCAAAGTTTGAAGTGCCCAAACCGCAAGAGAATGAGTCTTCTGTCCAAGACGAAGCACAGCCTGTAACCGACCAGAAGGAACCTGCCCAAAAGACGGAGCCACTTGGAGAAACCGACACCGAACATAAAACGCAGGACAAGGCACCTGAAAACAACGAAAAGGCACCTGTGAAAACCGAAGAAGCCACTCAGGGGTTGCCAGTCTTCAAAATACAAATCTGTTCTTCGAGTCACAAGCTCCGGAACGACGCCACGCAATTCAAGAAACTGACTCCCGTCGATTCGTATCAGGAAAACAACCTGTACAAATACACCTATGGCTCCACGACATCGTACAAGGAAATCCTGGCTCTGAAAAAGACCATACAGGACAAGTTCCCCGACTGCTTTGTCGTCGCATTCAAAGGCACACAAAAGATCAGCGTGCAGGAAGCCCTGAAACAAACCAGCAAGAAGTAAACCCGATGAAATTCAATAAGGAAATAAAAGTCGCCCTGACCGCCATCGCCACGGTCGTAATCCTCTTCTACGGCATTAACTTTCTCAAAGGCGTCAACCTTTTCAAGAAAAGCGACCTCTACTACGTCAACTTCAGCGACATCACCGGCTTGGCAAAAAACAACGCCGTCTACGCCAACGGCTTCCCCATAGGTACCGTGCGCGAAATCAACTACGACTACACCAAACCCGGCCACGTCTATGTAGGCATCGAGGTAAACGAACGCATGCGCATCCCAGAAGGCAGTTACGCCGAATTGGTATCAACCATGCTCGGTTCCACAACCATGAACCTGGTCCTGGCAAACAGCAACACATTCC
>CAMZHB010000055.1 GCA_947306605.1 uncultured Prevotellaceae bacterium
ATGACGTATTCCGTGCTGGCTGATGCCGACCTGTTGTGCTGCCTGGACTTCAATGCCCTGCACCGCACGGAATGGATGACCCCGATGCTGGAACAGACAGAATGCCCGCGGCTGATGATAGACCATCATCTTAATCCCGACTTTGAGGGTGACTTGCTGGTAAGCGATCCCGAGGCTTCATCAACATGTGAGATGGTCTTTTCGTTGCTGTGGCAACTGGGCGAGTTTCAAAAGCAAGGGCGCGAAGTGGCCGAATGCCTTTACTGCGGTATGATGACCGACACGGGGGCTTTCACTTATAACTCCAACCGCCCGGTCGTCTTTGAAATCATTGCCGAGCTGTTGGCCAAGGGCATTGACAAAGATCGCATCTACCGTCAGGTTTACCATAGCTACAGCCTGAACCGTCTGCGCCTGCAAGGATATATCCTGTACGAGAAACTGGTTTATTTTGAAGAGGCTCACGCTGCACTGTTCACGCTGACGCGGGACGAAATGAAAAGTTTCCAGTTCAAGAAAGGCGATGCCGAGGGCCTGGTGAACTTGCCGTTGCAAATCAAAGGCACACGCCTGTGTATCTCATTGCGTGAGGACACGGAACAGCCGCTCATTCGTGTGTCGTTGCGCTCGGTGGACGACTACAAGTGCAACGTCTTGGCCGAGCGGTTCTTCAACGGCGGAGGACATGCCAACGCTGCCGGCGGATGGTTGGAAATGACCATGGACGAAGCCGTGGAAGTGGCACGGCAAGCCATCGCTGCCTTCGGTGAAGAACAGAAAGAACAGGAAACAGGGACGAAAGTGTGATAATTCCAATAAAAATCTGTACCTTTGCACTCGTAATGAAACAGTATTCGATTTTTTATTTGCTGATAGGGCTGATGTTGGCGTCGGTAGGCTTCTGTGCCTGCGATGACGACGATACGTATGCCGACCAGAAGGAACGTGAGCACAAAGCCATCAATGCTTTTCTTTCTAAAGGCACCTGCGTGATGGCTGAGGACAGTAAGGACACCATACTCTATGTGCCGCCGATCAAAGTTATCTCGGAAGAAACTTTTGCCGAGCAGGACAGCACAACAAACGTGGCAGAGAACGAGTATGTACTGCTCAGTGCCACGGGCATATACATGCAGATTGTGCGCAAGGGACGTGGGGAAAAATTAGCTCACGGGGAGTCGACGAAAGTGCTGAACCGCTATATTGAATTCAATATCTTGGGCGATTCTGTTCAAACTATGAATAAGAGCCTGTACTACGTGGCTGTTCCCGACGAAATGACGGTGTCGAACAGTTACGGTGTGTTTACTGGTTCGTTTGTCAGCGGCGTGATGCTTAGAAACTACAACGCATCGGTACCTGAAGGCTGGCTGATACCGTTTACGTACATCAACCTGGGACGTTACAATAGTGGTACCGACGATATCGCGCTGGTACACCTTATCGTTCCTCATACGAGCGGAACGACAAAAGCACAGTCAACGTCGGGTGTGTATCCCTGTTTCTACGAGATCAGTTATCAAAAGGGACGTTAAAGAAGACCTCGATTAGGAATCCTCAAGAAACAAGTCGCTGATGATGCTGTCAGAGATAAACAGTCCGCTTCGTGAGAGGTGGACTTTCTGTTGCGCCTCGTCATAGAGCAGCGTGCCTTTCTCAAAGTGTGGGCGGGCAAGTTTCAGAAACCTTTCGGCAAGGGTTTGCCCGAATGTTGACGAGAAAAGCGGCATACTTAAACCGTCGCTAGTGCGCAGGCGCTTCAACAGCATCTCGTTATGACGTATGGCCGGGGTGAGCTCCTCGCGTTCCGACACAGCGTTGCCGTCGGCAGCAATGTACGCGTTCAGATTGGCCTTGTTCCATTGCCGTGAACGGCCGTCGTAGGAATGGGCCGACGGGCCGCAGCCCAGATATGGAATGTCGGCCCAATAGCTACTGTTGTGGCGGGAGCGCCAGCCCGGAAGAGCGAAATTGGAAATCTCGTAGTGTTCGTAACCGGCTTCCTTTGCCTTGTCCATGAGAAGGGAGTACATCTCTAAACTCAATTCTTCGTCGGCTTCGGTCACTTGGCCCTGTTGGCGCAGTTGCCAGAGTCGTGTTCCTTCTTCGTAAATGAGAGCGTAGGCCGAGAGGTGTTCGGGATGGAGACGTTGCAGGACTTGTGTAATGTCGTTTTCCCATGCACCGAGACTTTGGCCAGGCAATCCGTAGATGAGGTCCAGACTGAGGTTGCGGATGCCGCACTGACGCAGGCGGCTGACGGCTTCGACGGCTTGAATGGCTGTGTGGCGCCGTCCCAGCAATGAGAGCAGATGGTCGTTGAATGTCTGTATTCCCATGCTGACACGGTTGACGGGGAGTTGGGCCAACTGTAAGGCGAAGGTGTCGGTGACATCGTCAGGGTTGACCTCGAGGGTAATTTCGGCGTCAGGAGACAAAGAAAAGACGGAAGATATGGCTTGAAAAATGTCGCTCAATTGGTCGTGGGAAAGGAGCGACGGTGTGCCTCCGCCAAAATAAACGGTTTCCAGGGTTTCGCCGTGCAGATATTCGGCCCGGGCCTCCATTTCACGGCACAGGGCCTGTGTGTAGGCCGCACGCTTGGAAAGGGCGACGGTGGAGTAGAAATCGCAGTAGATGCAGCGTTTCTGACAGAACGGAATGTGTATATATAGGCCGGCCATAGTGCAAATATACCACAATGAAGCGGTCTGTTATGCCCCCAAAAGGTCCCAAAAGGCCGAAATATCGTGTTTTTTAACATTTCGGATGAAAACTTTTTGCTCTAAAGCGGCATTAATACAAGGAAAAGTGTAATTTTGCAGTACTAACGGATACCCATGTGGTGTCCAAAGTCTAACTAAAACTATCATGTAAATGAAAAAGTTTGTTTTAATGGTAATGGTAGCTGTCGCCACAATGACAGCAGGTGCCCAGTTCTATGTGGGCGGTGAAGTAGGCCTTTGGCGCGAATGGCAGAATGGTGCCAACAAGTCTTTTGCAACCATCCTTCCCGAGGTTGGCTATGTGTTGGACGACAGTTGGGCCATTGGTACAGTAATTGGTTACATATACCAGTATGACAAGGGTGCCAAGTGCAACGCTCTTGAAGTAGCTCCCTATGCCCGCTACACATTCCTGAAGCTTGACAAGGTCAATGTATTTGTTGACGGCGGTTTTGGCTTCTACACCTACAAGTGGAAGTACAAAGGCTTCAAAGGCGAAGCCCAGAATGCATGGGAAGTAGGCCTGAAGCCCGGTGTTGCTGTAAATCTGAACGACAAGCTGAGCTTCGTAACCCATTTCGGTTTCCTCGGCTATCGCGATGCTGACGAAGCCCCCATCTTCGGACGCAACGGTTTCGGTCTCGATGCCAGCGGCAACGCTCTGACTTTCGGTCTTTATTGGAATTTCTAAACTTATTATTTATTCAGGACCGGCTCCTTCGGGGGCCGGTTTTTTTATTGCCATATGGCCGGCTGTGGCCACTTAGTGAAAACAAAAGCGGCGTTTCGGCGCGCAAAGGCGGCGTCTCAAAATTTTGAGGCGCCGCCTTTGTCGTGACATCTCTATGTTCTCAAAACTATCGTGTCCCGAAAGACTGGTATTGGCGGTCAAAAATAAATCCCCGTCAACTGGGTTGGCGGGGATTGGTATTTGTGGGTTTATAATGCAACTGGTTTATGCGTCTATGTTTGCAAAGGTGGCGTTCTTCTCAATGAATTCGCGGCGCAGGCCTACGTCGTCGCCCATGAGCATGGAGAAGATATAGTCGGCATCGGCGGCATTGTCGAGCGTCACTTGTTTGAGCAGGCGTTTCTCCGGGTCCATGGTCGTATCCCACAGTTGCTCGGCGTTCATTTCGCCAAGACCTTTGTAGCGTTGTGTCGTGATGCCCGCCTCGCTGCCTTCGCCGTACTTCTGGATGAAGGCCTGGCGGTCGGCTTCGGTGTAACAATACTCTTCAATCTTGCCTTTCTTGCAGCGGTAGAGTGGGGGAGTGGCTAGGTATACGTAGCCCTGCTCGATGAGTTCAGGCATGTAGCGGAAGAAGAGCGTGAGGATGAGGGTGTCGATGTGTGAACCGTCGACATCGGCATCGGTCATGAGGATAACCTTGTGGTAACGCAGCTTCTCCAGATTGGCTTTCTTGCTGTCGTCTCCGTCCACGCCGAAGCGTACGCCGAGCGCCTGGATGATATTGTTCACCTCGTCGCTTTCGAAGGCCTTGTGCCACATTTGGCGCTCCACGTTGAGGATTTTACCGCGGAGGGGCAGAATGGCCTGAAATTCGCGCGAACGGCCGCTCTTGGCGGAACCTCCGGCGGAGTCTCCCTCGACGATGAAAAGCTCGCAGTCGGCAGCCACCTTGCTGGAGCAGTCGGCCAGTTTGCCCGGCAGTCCGCCTCCCGACATGGGGTTTTTGCGGCGCACGCTTTCACTGGCTTTGCGGGCGGCAATGCGTACCGTGGCAGCGAGAATGACTTTATCGATGATAATTTTAGCCTCTTTGGGGTGCTCTTCGAGATAAATGTTCAAGGCCTCGCCCACAGCCTGCTGTACGGCGCCTGAGACCTCGCTGTTGCCCAATTTCGTCTTGGTCTGTCCTTCAAACTGGGGCTCGGCCACCTTGATGGAAAGCACGGCCGTGAGACCTTCGCGGAAATCTTCGGGCGAAATCTCCACCTTGGCTTTCTCGAAAGCTTTGTTGTCTTCGGCATATTTCTTCAACACACGTGTCAGGGCCGTACGGAAACCGGTGAGGTGCGTGCCGCCTTCCACGGTGTTGATGTTGTTTACATAGGAATGGATGTTCTCATTGTACGAATTGTTGTACATAATGGCCGCTTCAATGGGGATGCCCTGCTTCTCGGTCTTCAGATAAATGACATCGTCGAAAAGATGTGTGCGGTTGGCATCGATATGGCGGACGAATTCTTTCAGCCCTTCGGCGGAGTAGAACACTTCCTGGCGTGTGTTGCCCTCTGCGTCTTTGCGGAGGTCGGTGAGGGTGATGCGTATGCCGGCGTTCAGGAAAGCCAGTTCACGCATGCGGTTGGCCAAAATGTTGTATTCAAAATTGATTGTCGTGAATATGCTGTCGTCGGGCCAAAAGTGCTGGCAGGTGCCGTGCTTGTCGGTTTCGCCCACCACTTTTACGTCGTAGAGCGGTTTGCCCAAAGCGTATTCTTGTTGATAGATTTTCCCGTCGCGGTAAACTTGGGTGATCATTTTCCTTGACAGTGCGTTGACGCAACTTACACCGACACCGTGCAAACCTCCGGAAACTTTGTAAGAACCTTTGTCAAACTTACCGCCGGCGTGGAGCACGGTCATCACCACTTCAAGGGCAGAACGGTGCTCTTTGGGGTGCATGTCAACGGGAATGCCGCGGCCGTCGTCCAAGACAACGATGGAGCCGTCTTCCTCAATGGTCACTTCTACGTGGGTGCAGTAGCCTGCAAGGGCTTCGTCAATGGAGTTGTCGACCGTTTCGTTCACCAAGTGGTGCAGACCGCGCGAACTGATGTCGCCGATATACATGGCCGGACGTTTGCGAACTGCTTCCAATCCTTCCAATACCTGGATGTTTTTCGCGGAATAGTTCGCTTCAATCTTTTCAAAATCTTCCATTCTCGTTTTATTGTTTCTATATGCTACAAAGTTACGAAAAAATGTGCTAATAAGCTGTATTTTTGTGGAAGAAAAATCGCAGAAAAAGTTGTTTTTTCTGCAGAAAAAAGAAAAGCGGAGATTTTTCTCCGCTTTTCCTGTTAATTCGGGTGTTTTTACCACATCCAGCGTGGTCCGCCCCATCCTTGGCGACGGCTTTGCTGGGCCTTCCGGCTGTTCTGGTATTTCTTGAATTGCTCTTCTGTCAGAATGGTCTTCAGGAAACGTTCGTAGTTTTCCGAACGGGTTTTGGCTGCATCTGACAACTCTTTCATATCTTCTTGTTTGATGCCCTTGGCCATGGCGCGGCGTTCATCCATTTCGGCTTTCACTTCAGCTTGGTTGAGAGCCAGCAGGCGTTCTTTCTGTTCTGGCGTCAATTTGTATTTCTTTGCCATGGTGTCGGTATGCTTTTGGGCTATTTTCAGAGAGTCGATGGCCTGCGGATTCCAACCGAGCAGGTTTATCAGGTTTTGCCCCGGTGCCGAGGGTCCCCAGGCGGTCATCTGGTTGTGGCTGTCGCTGGCGGCTTCGTCGGCGCGTTGTTGTTCGCGGTCCAACTGGTATTTGCCCCATTGTTTGTCGCTCAACAGGTTTTGTGCCATTTCGTCGAACTGGTCCTCGAGTTCCCTGACGGCTTCTTTCATGGCCACTTTCTCCTCGTCGGTGGCTGTAGAGTCGTTGTAATCTTTTTTCAAGGCTTCCAAGTCGCGTTCGAACTTCTTGTTGAGGCGCAGGAAAGCGTCCTGCTGCTCCTTGTTCAGGTCGTAGCGCTTGGTCATCTCGGCGGTACGCTGTTCAGCGCGTTTCACGAGTTCGCTTGCAGGCTCTTTCGGCTCGTTCTGTGCTGAGGCTGCAGGTGTCAGGCTCATCCACATCAGCAGTGCAAACGCGGGTAAGAGAATATGTTTCATAATCGTTTTAAGACAGGTTAGTTTCATTTCATGTTATTGTGTGTGATTATACACCTTCTTCCTCGCCGCCGGCTCCGTCCATCAGTTCGTCTTTACGTATGGTCATGCCGCCGTCGGGAGCGATAATGACGGTGAGAGGGATGAAGAAGTCTTCGCTGCGGGGATAGCAGATGCTGGTGCCAAACTGCAGGCCGCCGCTTACGGTCGTGTCGAACACGAAGCCTTCAAGGATGCCTTTCTTGCGGAAATCTTCGGGCAGGTAGCTGTTGAAGCTGCTCTTGAAGAAACGGCGTTTGAACACCTGTTTCCCCTCGCAGGTCACTTTCACGTCAATGTGGTTGTCGGTAAACAGGGTGCCCGTTTCGTCCATAGTTACCTTTGGCAGCGAATCGTCCGGTTCGCGCACGATGTCGTATTGATACACTTTGCCGCGCCACGTCACTGTGTCGCTGGCGTGCGACGGTTCCAACTGGGAAATACCTTCCACCACGCGCTCGCCGGGCGTCAGCATCTCTTCGTCCGACAGGACTTCTTCCGTTTTGGTCTTGTTGCAGGCCGTGAGCACCGCAGCGGTGGCCAGCAACCCTATGATCAGTCTTATTTTCATCGTTACAACGGTTATTCGGGTGCAAATATACAAATTATCGGGCGCAATGAAGACAAACTGGCATAAAAAACGCAAGACACCTGTTTCACAACGGATGCCTTGCAACAAACAACATAACACTCATTTTCTTTCTTTCGTATTTCCTGTCCCATGATTCATGAGACAGGGAAGACGATGTCGTGCTCTTATTTCTGGAAGCCTCGGCCGCCTCTGCCGCCGGGACGCTGTCCCGGGCCTCGGCGTCGATGCTGCATTTGTTTCATGCGTTCCTGCGCGTCTTGCTGGTATAGCTTGAATTGTTCTTCCGTCAAGATTTTCTGCATGGCGGCTTCGAACTCTTCGCGGCGCTGTTTCATGGCTTTGAACATACTGTCGCGCTGTTCTTGGGTTTGTTCGCGCATATTCCGGCGCGGCATTCCTTTGAATTTTTCACCTTGGGCTTTCAGCAGGGCCGTGACGGCTGTTTGCTGGTCCTCGGTCAGCCGGTAACGTTCGGTCATGTGTTTCACGCGCTGGGCCAACTGCTTTTCGGGGTCCATCTGGCGTTGCCCGCGCGCAGGTCGCATCTTCATGGTATCAGCGTGCTCGCTCTGAGCTACGGCTGCAGCCGGTGCCAATCCTGTCAACAGGAGAGCGGCGGCTAGTAAAAGAATTTTCTTCATGGTTTCTTCGTTTTGTTTATTTGAATCGTATTAAGGGCTTCAAACCCCCATGAAGGCCGGTCTTCGTTAATAAGACACACTCACAAACAAAAGGTTTAATATCATATGAAAATTTTTTTCTCGTCAGCCGCTTTTATTCTGTATAACCCTTTCAGTCCTGATCCCCAGTCCTTTCTTTTTTCGAAAAGGGAGTTCTTCCGTCTCAACGGATGAAAAATCGTCTTTCCTTTCACAGAAAAATCGGATGGATATCCTAAAAATCCCCGTTATGCCTCTGGAAATGCCCGATGCGCCGCCTGAAGCACCCGAAACGGCCTTTAATATTAAAATATAATCTTTATTTGTACGAATAAAACTTTTATTCGCGCAAATAGAGTCTTTATTTGTATAAATAAAATCTTTATTTCTATTTTGGGTGGTGCTTTTGCCGACTCTGGCGGCGTCTCAGGGCTTTTAGGTAGGGGTATGTTTGTTTTCGGACGAGCGTGGAATGTGTGAGAGAACGTTTGTGTGCCGGAGACGGCGTGTCGTGTGCCGGTAATGGTGTTTCGGCCGGTTTTGTTGTTTTTGTGGAGTATAAGTGTGGATTTTGCTGGTTTCGGTTGTTTTTATCG
>CAMZHB010000056.1 GCA_947306605.1 uncultured Prevotellaceae bacterium
TGGGTTACCTGCCGCAGCATCCGCAGTTCCCGGCCGAACTGACGGTGATGGAGGCCTGTTTCGAGCATGGCAACGAGACGACGGAACTCATCAAGGCCTATGAACGCTGTCTCGCCACGCCCGGCAATCCTGGACTGGCGGAACTGATGGAGCGTATGGACCAGGCGCAGGCGTGGGACTACGAGGCGCGGGTGAAGCAGATTCTGTCGAAACTGAAAATCGACGACTTCGACGCCCGCATCGGCACGCTCTCCGGCGGACAGGTAAAGCGCATCGCCCTGGCCGGGGTACTCATGATGGAGCCCGACCTGCTGGTGCTCGACGAACCCACCAACCACCTGGACCTCGACATGATCGAGTGGCTGGAGCAGTTCCTCCAGACTTCCACGTTCGCCCTGCTCATGGTGACCCACGACCGTTACTTCCTGGACCGCGTGTGCAACCAGATCATGGAGCTTGACGCCAAGTCGCTCTTTACCTACAACGGCAACTACAGTTATTTCCTCGAGAAACGTCAGCAACGCATCGACGCCCGCAACAGTGAAATCGAACGGGCCAACAATCTCTACCGCCGTGAACTGGAATGGATGCGCCGCACCCCGTCGGCCCGCGGACACAAGGCCCGTTACCGCGAAGAGGCTTTCTATGAACTGGAGCAGCGCGCCCGCCAGCGCATTGAGGAGCAGCGGGCGCGGCTGGAACTGAAGAGCGCGTATATAGGCAACAAGATTTTTGAGGCCGACTACATCTCCAAAGCCTTCGGCGACAAAGTGATACTGAAAGATTTCTTTTATACTTTCACGCGTTACGAGAAGATGGGCATCGTGGGCAACAACGGCACGGGAAAGACGACGTTCATCAAACTGCTGCTCGGGCTGGAACGTCCCGATTCGGGCCGTTTCACGGTGGGCGAGACGGTGCGTTTCGGCTATTATTCGCAGGAGGGCCTGCAGTTCAACGAGGACGCCAAGGTCATCGACATCGTGCGCGACATTGCCGAGTACGTAGACCTCGGCGGCGGGCGCCACCTGTCGGCCTCGCAGTTCCTGCAGCATTTCCTCTTTGCCCCCGACCGCCAGCACACCTATGTGCGCAAACTCTCGGGCGGCGAGCGGCGCCGGCTCTACCTCTGCACGGTGCTGATGCGGAATCCCAACTTCCTGGTGCTCGACGAACCGACCAACGACCTCGACATCGTGACCCTGCAGGTGTTGGAGGAATATCTGCAGGCCTTCCACGGCTGTGTCATCATCGTCAGCCACGACCGTTACTTCATGGACAAGGTGGTGGACCATTTGCTCGTGTTCCGTGGAGACGGCCGGGTGAAGGATTTCCCCGGCAACTATACGCAGTACCGGGAGGAGATGCCCGGTAAAGGCCCCGTTGCCCCACGGACGGAAACGGACGGGAGGGAAAAGCCCAAGTCCAACGTGAAGACCAAACTGCCGCAGACGCGTAAGCTGACGTATAAGGAACAGCGTGAACTGGAACAGCTGGAGACTGACATAGAACGTTTGGAGCAGGAAAAGCGTGAGCTGGAGGAGGCCTTGTGCAGCGGCACACTGTCGGTGGAAGAGATTACGGAGATGAGCCGTCGGCTGCCGCAGGTGGAGGCTGAACTCGACGAAAAGGGTACACGCTGGCTCGAACTGTCGGAAATAGCGGAGGGAGGATGACTCTGAAAAAACGAAACGGCGTCTCAAAAATCAGAGACGCCGTTTCGTTCGTTCAAGGCGGCGCTTCAAACATTAGAAGCGCCGCCTTGTTGTTATGAAACTGCCAGACGGGTGGAGGAGACTCGTCGGATGGCTGATTTCCTGTGACCAAATTAGTTTTTCTTCGTTTCGACAGGCTTGGGCATATGGTTGGGCATGGGCAAGCTGTTGAGCAGGTCGGCCTTGCCGTCGTTGACGAGTTTCACGATGAGCTGCCCGAAGATGGTGTTGGCCCAGGCCATCCAGCTGCGGGTGAAGCGCTCGGGGTTGTCCTTGTTGAACGATTCGTGGATGAAGCCGAGGCCCGCGTCCGTGTTCATGATTTGGGTGAGGCACTGGCATATTTCCTCGTCGTTGTCGGTGGTGTAGGCTTTGATGATGATACTCATGGGCCAAACCATGTCGTAGCCGACGTGCGGACCACCGATGCCTTCGCCGGCCGTGCCGCGGAAGAAGTAGGGGTTGTCTTCGCTCCACACGAAGCGGCGTGTGTTCTGGTAGATGGGGTCATCCACGGGCATGCAGTCCAGGAAGGGCAGCGAGAGCAGTCCCGGGGCGTTGGCGTCGTCCATGAGCAGGTGGCTGCCGTAGCCGTCCACTTCGAAGGCGTAGATTTTGCCGTACTTGGGGTGTTCCACGATGGCATACTTCTGCAGGGCGTCGTTCACTTCGGTGGCCAGACTTCGGCAGTCGGCGGCCAGCGACGGGTTGTCGATGCGGTCAAGTATTTTCGCGGCTTTCTCCAGCACGCTTACGGCAAAGAAATTGCTCGGCACCAGGTAGGGGAATATCGTGCAGTCGTCCGACGGGCGGAAACTGGAGGCGATGAGGCCGCAGGGCTTGGCGGGATGTCCGTAGCCCGAGTTGCTCTGCGTGTCGTGCATGGCATGGGTGCGGCGTGTGAAGCGGTAGCTGGTGCGCGGTCCGTCCTTGCGCTGCTGTTCGCGCATGGTGCGCAGAATGGTTTTCACGGCTTCCACCCACGTGGCGTCGAACACGCTCAGGTCGCCCGTGGCCTGCAGGTAGGCGTAGGCCAGGAAGAGCGGGTAGCAGAGCGAGTCGAGTTCATATTTGCGCTCGAACACGCCAGGTTTCATTTCCGTGCGGTCGTCGGCGTGTTCCGCTTTGCCGCCGTGGCCGTAGAAGGCGTTGGCGTAGGGATCTTGCAGCAGGTATTGCGTCTGGCGTCTGACCACACCGCGCAGCATCCGTTGAAGCTGCTTGTCTTTCTTTGCCAGCTGCAGGTAGGGATAGACCTGTGCCGACGAGTCGCGCAGCCACATGGCGTTGATGTCGCCGGTGATGACGTAGGTGTCATCGCCCTCGTCACCGAAGAAGTGGACGGTCGTGTCGATGGTGTTGGGGTAGCAGTTCTCGAACATCCAGGCCAGATACGGGTGTTTCAGCATCTTGCGGACGCGTTTTATTTCTTTCTCGACGGCTTCCGAATGAAACAGACGGGCGTCGGTGGTCGGACGTCTTGTCACATAGGTCTGGTCCTGACGCGCGGTCAGGTCGGCCGCCCGGTCGGTGGCCGGCGCTGCCTGCAGACAGCTCAACAGCGCCAATGCAAAAGTAAAAGTCATAATCGTTGGTATATTGGTTCTTGTTTTGCAAAGGTAGCGAAATACTCTCAAATATATGTGTTTTTCCCGCTTAATTATTTTTCCGGCGTCGCTGCTTTTGCGTAATTTTGTAGTCACAATCGTTTCTTTAGACCCATGGATGGAAGACGCGACACATTGCTTTTCGATCTCGACGGCACCTTGCTCGACACGCTCGGTGACCTCCATGCCAGCGTGAACCACGCGCTTGTTGCCTGCGGTTACCCTGCGCGTAGCCTCGACGAGGTGCGCCGCTTCGTGGGAAACGGTGTGCGGCGGCTCATGCTCCGCGCCGTGCCCGAGGGAACGGGCGACGAGGCCTTCGATGAGGTGTTCCAGGCGTTCCGCACGCACTACATGGCCCATTGTCTCGACACCACGGCGCCTTACGACGGCATCCTTGCCGTATTGGCCGAACTCCACCGCCGCGGCTACCGTCTGGGCATCGTGTCGAACAAGCTGCAGCCCGCCGTGACCGAGCTTCACCGCCACTTCTTCGCCGATACCGTCGCCGTGGCCATCGGTGAAAGCGCCGGGGTACGCCGCAAACCCGCTCCCGACACCCTGCTGGTCGCTATGGAACGGCTCGGGGCGACAGCCGCCGACACGGTCTATGTGGGCGATTCCGATGTGGACATTCTCACGGCGCGGGCCGCCGGTGTACCGTGCCTTTCGGTGCTCTGGGGATTCCGCCCGCGTGAGGAACTGCTCCGTGCCGGAGCCACCGATTTGGTGACTGCGCCGGAGGAACTGTCCGATATGTTCCCTTAAAGGGGAAAATGTTTCGCTTTTTTGAACTTTGCCTTATAAAGACCCGATTTCGGCTCTCAAAGGTCGGACTTCGGGATGCGGAAGCGGCGTGACAAAAGTTTTTGACGCCGCGGGGATTTTGGGATAATTTAAGCCAGGTAATAAGCAATAGATTACGAAACGCTAGGTTTTGAGGTAAAAAATCTTGATAAAACTTGCGGGGCGCCAAACCTGAAGTCCGGCGCCCCGCAGCGTGGGTTTAATCCTTATGTTTATTTCAGGAAGTCAATGGTTTCTGGACAGCATGGGCCGTTGTCGATCATGTGGATGTTCAGATTGATGCTTGCTGCATTGACGCTGGCTGAACTGGCGTTGGGGTTGAGAGCGCGCTCAATCTGGTCGGCCAACTGCGTGTAGTGGGCGCGGGTCATCGGGTCTCCATTGCTGGTCGAAGCGGCTTTGGTCTTCTTCTGCAGGTCTTTCAGCGTAAGCAGGACGAAGGCGAGCTTGTCGCTTCCCCGGTTGGCTTTTTCGTTGCCGAAGGTGCCGGTGAGGTCGTCCACCAGTTTGCGCTGCAGGGCGCGGTGGTAGCTGCTGACGGCCTGTCCCGTGTTCAGTTCCTTGAATATCATGCCGGTCAGTTCGGGCAGGTATTCGCTGATGGGGTAGTTGGGGTTGAGCCCGCCGATTTTGTCGGTGAGCACACCCACTATGCGGCGGCCGAAGTTCTCAAGAATGACGTTGGGCGTGCTTTCGATGCGGTCGATGTAGGGCACCTGGATGAGCCATTCGAGGTTGTTGAAGATGTTGCGCTCGAAGAAGGGCAGTACGGCCTTTTCGCGTTCGCGCGGGGTCTGTGTGAGGGTGCCGCCGGGCTGGTCGGGCGTCTTCACCTCGTAGTAGGTGCCGCTGACGTAGCGTGCCACGTGGTTGCAGTAGCGGTAGAGCTGGTTGATGACCTGATTGTACATGGTGCTCAGGTTTTCATCGTTTTGGTCGTTGCCCCAGTAGTTCCATTCCTGCATGAGGGGCAGCTCGGCTTTGAGGTTTTTGATGCCATACTCGCTGGCCTTGACAGGGTCTTCGCTGAGGTCTTCGGTCTGGCGTCGCGGGTCGGCATAGTAGCCTTCGCCATCGCCCCACCACAGGCGGCGGTTCTTGGCCAGGCTGTCAGTGGCGAGCTGGCTCATGAAGAAACGGTCGCTCTCGGAGTCGGTGGCCTGGAAGCAGGGGGAGTAGCCCCACTGGATGGCCCACTTGTCGTAGTCGTTGATGCGCGGGAAGAGTTCATGCTCCGACATGCCGTCCTCGGGCTGTGCCACGTAGTTGAAGCGGGCGTAGTCCATGATGGAAGGGGTGTGTCCGTGGGCTTCCACCCAGGCTTTGTCGCGCAGTTTCTCGACGGGCACGGTGCTGGATGCGCCGAAGTTGTGGCGCAGGCCGAGCGTGTGGCCGAGTTCGTGGCTGGAGACGAATCGGATGAGCTGGCCCATGAGTTCGTCGTCGAACTTGGCGAAGCGAGCCTTCGGGTCAACGTTGCCGCACTGTATCATGTACCAGTGGTGGACGTGCGTCATGACGTTGTGGTACCAGCCCACGTGGCTCTCGATGATTTCACCGGAACGCGGGTCGTGCACCTGCGGGCCGTAAGCGTTGGCAATGGGCGAGGCCAGGTAGCGGATGACGGCGAAGCGGGCGTCCTCAAGGCTCATGGTCGAGTCGTTCTCGGGCCATTCTTTGCCGACGATGGCATTTTTGAATCCGGCCTGCTCGAAAGCCACGTTCCAGTCGTTGATGCCGGCGATGAGGTAGGGCCGCCACTGTTTGGGCGTGGCCGGGTCGATGTAATAGACGATCTGCTTCTTGGGCTCCACGAGTTCGCCGCGCTTCATCTTCTCGATGTCGGCGCTGTCCTTGGGCTCCAGACGCCAGCGGGTGATGAAGCGTTTGATGGTCATTTCCTGCTCGTAGTCGTTGAAGACGCGGTAGCCGTCGGTGAAGTAACCCACGCGCGGGTCGAAGATGCGGGCCCGCATGGGCTCCTTGGGCAGCAGTACCATGGAGGTGTTCAGTCCCAGGGTGATTGTGCCGGTCTCGGCGGCGGGCAGGCGCTGGTTGCTGGTGGAATAGGTGCGCACCGTGCGTATTTCAACGTTGATAGGATAGCTGTGGATGCTCTCGATGTAGCTGGCACCACCTCCCATCGGGCCGCCCAACCCCATGGAGGTACGGTACATGTTGGGCAAGGAGAAGTTGTTTTCGCCCATAATCAGGTTGTTCACATTGATCTTGTAATGATTCTTTGGCGCACCGTTTTCAATCTTGAACGACTGTATGATGGGGTCGATGCTGCTGTTGTTGACGGCCTGGCTGACGGCGTCGAGGGTGTCGGCTTTGATGTAAAGAACGCTGCTGCGCAGGAAGAGGTTTTTCTTGTCGGGCGAGAGTTCGAAGTATACGGTCTGTTCGCGCACTTCCTCACCTCCGTATTGCGAGAAGCCTGCCGGTGTGCGGGTGAAGCGGGTGACGCACTGGAACAGGCGGCCCAGCAACGAGTCGGACAGGGTGAAGAACCACTTGTCTTCGTTGTTCTCGGTTGTTTTCGACACTTGTATCACGCTGTTTTTGTCCGAAACGATTTGTTTGTTTGCTGAAGGGTCCGTAGCCTGGGGTTTCGGGGCGTCTTTCTGTGCTGTCTTGGCTTGCTTGGCAGGCTTGATTTTTTTGGCTTTCGTCACTTTGGGCGCTTTGGCCGGTTTTTCCGTCTTGGCGGGTTTCACGTCATCGCCTGTCATGGCGGCATTCAGCGGCAGGGCCAGGCAGAGAGCCAGCGCGCTGATGATGGTAATGTTTTTGTACATGGGAAAATAGTAATACGTTCGTTAAATATTGATTATTCCTTGTCTTCGAGCGCATGGCGGAACATCTGCAAGGCGCGGGCCTTCTCTTCGTCCGTGGCCGTGGGGAACGCCGAGGTCAGTGTGCCCATGAAGGCGTCGAGGGCGCGTTGCCGTTCGCGGGCCCTGCCGGCGCGTACACCGCTCTGATAATCGGTGCGGGGCAGCAGACTGCGGTTAAAATTTCCGTCACTCATTTTATTTTGCGCAAAAGTGGTGCAAAGATAAAATTATTTTCTTACTTTTGCGCTTAAAGTAACGTAATAATTAAGGTGAACATGAAAAATTTCAAGGAACTCTGCCAGATGCGCCGTTCGGTGCGTGGCTATACCGGTCAGCCCGTCAGCGACGACGACGTGCAGTACATCATGGAATGCGTGCGCCTGGCTCCCTCGGCCGTCAACCGCCAGCCGTGGCGCTTCCTCCGTCTGAAGCCGGAGCAACTGCCTTTGGCTCAGCAGTGTTACAAGAACCCGTGGTTCCAGACGGCCCCCGAGTGCTTCATCGTCTGCTGTGACCACTCCGAAAGCTGGCACCGGCCCCAGGACGGCAAGGACCACGGCGACGTGGACATCGCCATCTGCGCCGAGCACTTCTGTCTGGCCGCTGCCGAGCGCGGGCTCGCCACTTGTTGGGTGTGCAATTTCGACGCCGCCCTGTGCCGCCGCCTGTTCCACCTGCCCGACGCGCTCGAGCCCGTGGTCTTCCTCCCCCTCGGCCATGAGGCCGCCGACCACCAGCCCCGTCCGTTTTCGAGAAAGGACGTGGAGGACCTGTGGCTGTAGAGAAAAGAGCCGCTTTTTCGACATTTCCCCGACAGAGCCCGGATTCCGGGGCTCAGAAGTGGGACTTCGGGCCGCAGAAGCGGCGTTTCAAATTTTTGAAACGCCGCTTTTGTTTAGGGACATTTGACGCCCGTTGAGAATCAACGGGTTGTGAATCGTTGGATTTTTGGGTAAAGTTTTTTGACAATATCAATACGCAATGTATAACAATCCGGACAGACGGAATACCAGATTTGTATGATGCCAAATACCTTGCGTATGGTATTGGCATGGAGAGAAAAAATAATTAATTTTGCACTGTGAACGATTGGAAGATGACATCCGGGCGATTATACACAACTGTTATAGGAATACTGCTTCTGTCTGTCGTGGCAACGGCTCAGGATACCACGGGCGTGACAATGCCTGTGGAGGGGAAACAGATCCGTGAAGTGTCGGTTTCCGGCTTCCGTAAAGGGCGTGTCAAGTCAAGTGGCGTCGGGAATACGGAACTGATAGGTTCCAAGGAATTGCTGCGTGCCGCCTGCTGTAATCTGGGGGAGAGCTTTACCACCAATCCTTCCGTTGATGTCAACTATGCCGATGCCGCCACAGGTGCCCGTCAGGTCAAACTGCTCGGGCTCGGCGGAAGCTATGTGCAGATGCTGACGGAGAACATCCCCAACTATCGT
>CAMZHB010000057.1 GCA_947306605.1 uncultured Prevotellaceae bacterium
GAGAGTGACGCATCCGAAGATGGGAGAGATTTATATTCAGAAGGGGCGGAAAGTGAGAAAATGAGTGCGTGTTAAGGCAAAAAGCACAAAAAACATAAGTTTTTTCTTGAAAAACTTGGACGTAACGGGGGAAAATGCTAATTTTGCACCTGTTAGAGGAGTGAGAGGCCCACACGAAGGCTTCTCATTTTTTTAATTACAGATATAATTGGAGATATGATAGACAAAGACATCGTAAAGAAGATTGTAGACGAATGGCTGTCGACGAAGGATTATTTCCTGACGGACCTGAGTGTGAGCACCGACGACCGCATTGTGGTTGAGATAGACCATAAGGAGGGCGTTTGGATTGACGACTGTGTGGAACTGAGCAAGTTCATCGAGGAGCGTCTGAACCGTGAACAGGAAGACTACGAACTGGAAGTGGGCAGTGCCGGCATAGGACAACCCTTCAAGGTGCTGCAGCAGTATGTGAACCATATCGGTGACGATGTGGAGGCTTTGACTCAGGGCGGGGAAAAACTGAAAGGTGTGCTGAAAGCGGCCAACGAGGACAACTTCACGATAACGGTGCAGAAGAAAGTGAAACCCGAAGGCGCCAAGCGTCCTAAACTGGTGGACGAGGACGTGACGATGGGTTATGCCGACGTGAAGTCGGTGAAGTATCTCATCAAGTTCTGATGATACGGCTGACAAGGAAAAATAATAATTAAGAAAATACATATCATGGCAAAGAAAAATGTAGAGACGGTGAGTCTCATTGACACCTTCGCCGAATTCAAGGAGATGAAGAACATCGACCGCGCCACGCTGGTGGGTGTCCTGGAAGAGAGTTTCCACTCCGTGCTGGCCAAGATTTTCGGCAGCGACGAGAATTTCGACATCATCATCAACCCCGACAAGGGCGACTGCGAAATCTACCGCAACCGCGTGGTGGTGGCCGACGGCGAGGTGACCGACGACAACAAGGAAATCAGTCTGACCGATGCGCAGCGCATCGACGAGGACTATGAAGTGGGCGAGGACGTGAGCGAACCCATCGACTTCACGACTTTCGGCCGCCGCGCCATCCTGACACTGCGTCAGACGCTGGCCGGCAAAGTGCTGGAACTGGAACACGACTCGCTTTACAACAAGTACAAGGACCGCGTGGGCGAAGTGATCGGTGCGGAAGTGTACCAGATCTGGAAGAGCGAAATGCTGCTGCTCGACGAAGAGGACAACGAGCTCATCCTGCCGAAATCGCAGCAGATACCCGGCGACTTCTATCACAAGGGCGACATCCTGCGTGCCGTTATTGACAAGGTGGAAATGCTGAACAATAGCCCGAAAATCTATCTGAGCCGCACGGCTCCCGCCTTCCTGCAACGCCTGTTGGAGGCCGAAGTGCCTGAAATCAACGACGGCCTCATCACCATTAAGGGCATTGCCCGCATGCCGGGCGAACGCGCCAAGGTGGCCGTGGAGAGCTACGACGACCGCATCGACCCCGTGGGAGCCTGTGTGGGTGTGAAGGGACGCCGTGTGCACGGCATCGTGCGTGAACTGCGTAACGAGAACATTGACGTGGTGAACTACACGTCGAACATTTCGCTCTACATCCAGCGTGCTCTCAGTCCGGCCAAGGTGTCGAACGTCTATCTGGACGAAGCTAACAAGAAAGCCGAGGTTTATCTGCAACCCAAGGAGGTGTCGCTGGCCATCGGCCGCGGTGGCCTGAACATTAAACTGGCCAGCATGCTGACGGGGTACCTCATCGATGTTTATCGTGAATCGGAAGAGGACAATGTGCTCGACGATATTTATCTGGAAGAGTTTGACGACGAAATCGACCAGTGGATTATCGACACTCTGAAGAGCGTAGGCATGAAGACGGCCCGCGAAGTGCTGGGCACCCCGCGCGAAGAACTTCTGGCCAAGACCGACCTGGAAGAGGAAACCATTGACCGGGTGCTGAGAATATTGAACGAAGAATTTGAGAAAGAATAATAACGTATGGGAGTCAGACTGAACAAGGTTGTTAAAGAATTGGGCGTCGGCCTGCAGACGCTCGTGGACTATCTGGAGAAGAAAGGCATCAATGTGGAAGCCAATCCGAACACGAAGATAGAAGACGAGGCGTATGAAATGCTGGTGGGCCACTTCAGTACGGACAGGAATCTGCGCAACACCGTACTGCAACGCCAAACCGAAAAGGAACAGGAAAAGGTAAAACGCGACAACGAAAAAGCGGCCGCCAAGGAAAGAAAGGCACAGGAGGTCATCAAAACCGAAGTGCCCGACGAAATCAAGCCCCAGTTCAAAACGGTAGGCAAGATTGACTTGACACCAAAGCCCAAAGTGCCCAAGGCTAAGGAACGGCCCAAGCAGGAGGCTCCTAAGACGGTCCAACCCAAAGATACAAAATTTGAAGCCAAGCCTAAGCAGAAGGAAAAAGAGGCTCCCAAAACTGCGGACGTGACGCCGAAACCACAACCCGAGACTCCCAAGGTTGAAAAGAAAACGTCAGAAACGAAGAAGCCGGAGCAGCCTCAAGCGGACACTTCCGTAACTGAAACGCCCCAAGTCGAAAAGGCGCAGGAAGAGGTGTTCCGTCTGGGTACACCCCCGACCATTACCGGCCCGAAAGTGCTCGGCTCCATAGACCTTTCGTCGATTAACGAGAACATGCGTCCTCGCAAGAAGACGAAGGAAGAAAAGCGCAAGGAACGCGAAGAGAAAGCCCGTCAGACAGCTCCGGCTACCGGACAAACTGCCACGGGACAACACAAGAAAAAGCGCAACCGCGTACAGGGCAGTAAGGTGGACATCACGACCGAGGCCAAGAAGGTGACCGACGACGGACGCCAAGACAACAAGCCGGGCTCCAGCGGACAGAACCAAAACCAGCGTAACCAAAACCAGCAGCGCGGCGGAAAGAAACAAAAGAAGAGCGAACTCGCACTGAAAACGCAAGTGTCGGACGAAGACGTGGCTAACGAGGTTAAGAAGACTCTGGCCCGACTGACGAGTAAGAAAAACTTTGCTAACAGTGCCAAGTATCGCCGTGAGAAGCGCGACCAAGTACGTGCCGCAACCGAGGAACGTCTGAACGAGGAAAGCCGGGAGAGCAAGATATTGAAGTTGACGGAATTCGTGACAGCCAATGAACTGGCCAGCATGATGAACGTTCCCGTGACCAAGGTTATCGGTACTTGCATGAGTATCGGTATGATGATTAGCATCAACCAGCGCATGGATGCGGAAACCATCAATCTGGTGGCCGACGAGTTTGGCTTCCAAACAGAATATGTGAGCGCTTCTGTCTCGGAAGCCGTTCATGAAGAGGAGGACAACGAGGAAGACCTCGAACCGCGTGACCCGATTGTAACCATCATGGGTCATGTGGACCACGGTAAGACCTCATTGCTCGACTACATACGCAACTCCAACGTGATTGCCGGTGAAGCCGGAGGCATTACGCAGCACATTGGCGCCTACAATGTGGAGCTTGAGAACGGACGTCACATCACTTTCCTTGATACTCCGGGTCACGAGGCTTTCACAGCAATGCGTGCCCGTGGTGCCCAAGTCACCGACATAGCCATCATTATCATTGCGGCTGACGACGACGTGATGCCGCAGACTAAGGAAGCCATCAACCACGCCATGGCAGCCAACGTGCCCATCGTTTTTGCCATCAACAAGGTGGACAAGCCGACGGCCAATCCCGAAAAGATTAAAGAAACGCTGGCCAACATGAACATCCTCGTGGAAGACTGGGGCGGCAAGTACCAGAGCCAAGATATTTCGGCCAAGAAGGGCATCGGTGTGAATGAACTGTTGGAGAAAGTACTGCTCGAAGCTGACATGCTTGAGCTGAAAGCCAATCCAAACCGTCGTGCTACGGGTACGGTCATTGAGTCGTCGCTTGACAAGGGTCGCGGCTATGTGGCCACAATTCTCGTGAGCAACGGAACTCTGCATGTGGGCGACAACGTGATTGCCGGTACATGCTTCGGTCGTGTCCGTGACCTGAGCGACGAACGTGGCAAGCGCATCAAGAGTGTGGGTCCGGCCAAGGCTGCCACTCTGCTTGGCTTCAACGGTGCTCCTCAGGCCGGCGACACCTTCCATGTGATGGAAACGGAACAGGAAGTGCGTGACATCGCCAACAAGCGTCTCCAACTGCAACGCGAACAGAGTTTGCGTACCAGCCACCGTACCACGCTTGAAGAGATTGGCAACCGCATTGCCCAGGGTGGTTTCCAGGAACTGAACATCATCGTCAAGGGTGACGTGGACGGTTCCGTAGAAGCTCTGAGCGACGCGCTCATCCGGTTGTCGACCGAGAAGATTGCCATCAGTGTCATTCACAAAGCTGTGGGTCAGATAACGGAAAGCGATGTTTCGCTGGCTGCTGCTTCGCAGGCCATCATCATCGGTTTTCAGGTACGTCCCAGTGCCCAGGCCCGAAAGGAAGCCGAGCAGGAAGGTATCGACATCCGTCTTTATTCCATCATTTACGATGCCATCCACGACGTGAAGACGGCCATGGAGGGCATGCTCAAACCGATTATCAAGGAAGAATCGACAGCTACTCTCGAAGTACGTCAGGTTTACCGCATCAGTAAGGTGGGTACGGTGGCCGGCGCCTTTGTGGTCAGCGGTAAGGTAAGCCGTACCGACAAGGCCCGTCTTATCCACGACGGTATTGTGAAGTATACCGGTGAAATCAATGCTTTGAAACGTTTCAAGGACGATGTGAAGGAAGTAACCCAAGACTTCGAGTGCGGTATCAGCCTATTGAACTGCAACGACATCCAGGAGGGCGACACCATTGAAACCTTCCGTGAGATAGAAGTGAAACAGAAACTGTAACCTGCAATGATAGACATAGTCATATTGATCATTGTCGTTTGGGGCGCTTGGCAAGGCTGGCGCCGCGGCTTGCTCAAAGAAGTGGTCTCTATGACCGGTTTCTTTGTAGGTTTGCTTATCGCTTACCTTTTCTACGACACCTTTGGCGCGTACCTGGCTCCGGCCTTGTCGGGCAATCCCGGCGTGGCGAAATATCTGGGTTACGTCTTGGCTTTTGTCGCCATTTGGATTGTGGTACCCATGGTGTTGGGTATCGTGGCCAACGTGCTCACGAAATCGCTCAAGTGGCTTCGCATGGGGTGTCTCAACTCAATCCTGGGCCTGTTGGTCGGTGTGTTGAAGTATGTGCTTCTACTGAGTTTCGTATTCTGTGCCATGGAGCTCTTCGGCATCATCAGCCAGGAGAAGCGCGACGCTTCCTACCTCTATGGTCCTGTCACTTCTGTGGCGCGTCCGTTCTTCGAGGGCAAGCGTCCTTTGCTCCCTGTCGACCGCCAGAAGGATGAGCCGCAGGACACGCTTTATGTGGACATGCACCAGCGGAGTGCGCGTTTGACAGATTAAGATGAGCAAAGACGGAAACCGCCTGGTGCGCGACGTGGCCGAGAAGAAGTATGAATACGGCTTCACCACGGACATCGACACCGAAATCATTCCCGTAGGTCTCAACGAGGATGTCGTACGCCTCATTTCCCAAAAGAAAGAAGAACCCGAATGGCTCCTTGAGTTTCGTCTCAAGGCCTTCCGTTATTGGCAAACGCAGCGTCAGCCCGAATGGGGCCACGTGCATTTGCCTGAGATAGACTATCAGGCCATTTCATACTACGCCGACCCCCGCGGCAAGAAGAAGGACGGACCCAAGGAGCTCGATCCCGAATTGGTCAAGACCTTCGACAAGCTTGGCATTCCCCTCCACGAGCGTCTGGCTCTGGGCGGGGTGGCTGTCGATGCCGTCATGGACTCCGTGTCGGTGAAGACCACATTTAAGGAGAAACTGGCCGAGAAAGGCATCATTTTCTGTGCCATCAGCGAGGCCGTGCGGCTTTATCCCGATCTCGTGCGCCAGTATCTGGGTACCGTCGTGCCCTACCGTGACAACTATTTCGCCGCTCTCAACAGTGCCGTCTTCTCCGACGGCTCCTTCGTCTATATACCCAAAGGCGTGCGTTGTCCCATGGAACTCTCCACATACTTCCGTATCAACGCCATCAACACCGGCCAGTTCGAACGCACACTCATCGTCTGCGACGACGGCGGTTACGTTTCCTATCTGGAAGGCTGCACCGCCCCGATGCGCGACGAGAACCAGCTTCACGCCGCCATCGTCGAAATTGTGGTGGGCGAGCGGGCCGAGGTCAAGTATTCCACCGTGCAGAACTGGTATCCCGGCGACGAGCAGGGACGCGGCGGTGTCTATAACCTCGTCACCAAGCGCGGCCACCTGCGTGGCGAGGGCAGCAAGCTCTCGTGGACACAGGTGGAAACGGGTTCGGCCATCACGTGGAAATATCCCTCGTGCGTCCTCTCGGGTGACAACTCCGTGGCCGAATTCTACAGCGTGGCCGTGACCAACCACCATCAGGAGGCCGACACCGGCACGAAGATGATCCATTTGGGCCGCAACACGCGCAGCACCATCGTCAGCAAGGGCATTTCCGCCGGACACAGCCAAAACTCCTACCGCGGACTGGTCAAGGCCGGTCCCAAGGCCACCGGCACGCGCAACTACAGTTCGTGCGACTCCCTGCTGCTCAGCGACACCTGCGGAGCCCACACGTTCCCCTACATCGATGTGAACAATGAAACATCCGTCGTGGAGCACGAGGCCACCACATCCAAGATTTCCGAAGAGCAGCTTTTCTATTGCCAGCAGCGCGGCATCAGCCCTGAAGACGCCGTGGGGCTCATCGTCAACGGCTACGCCAAGGAGGTGCTCAACAAACTGCCCATGGAATTCGCCGTCGAAGCCCAGAAACTTCTGGCCGTCTCGCTCGAAGGCAGTGTGGGTTAAGCCGTGAAACTATAATTTGCCATCCGCCGCTATGGAACAGTCCGTAGCGGCGGAGATGGCTTTTGTAGGATCAGATAAGGGGTAATGGAGTCCCCAAAAAGCCCGTCTTACCTTATCACTCCCTATTTCATCGCCTTAATCATGGCAGACAAACAGAAGCGGCGTTTCGGATTTCCGACACGCCGCCTTTAAAGTTTAAAGTAGGACGTAAGTCCGAAAGTAGCGAAGCGAAGGTAGCTATGAAATAGCCTGGCTATTTCATAGCTTTAATCACCGCCACGATATCGGCCGAGTCGATGACTTTGTCACCGTTCACGTCGGCCTTCATGTCTCCGTCGGGCATTTCTTTAATTACGGCCACGATGTCCGCCGAGTCGACTGTGCCGTCACGGTTCACGTCGGCAGGATTGCCTATCGTTACTTCTGCCGCGATGTTGCCGTCGCTGTCGACCACGGTACCGTTCTGCACTCTGCCGCCTTCGGGCACTACTATTCTGCAGTTTTCAAGTATAATATTCTTGCTGTTCTCTTTTATTGCCGCTGTTTCTCCTTCAGCATAAATGGCAGAATTATTTATGATAAGCCGTCCCCCCTCGCTAAAACCATAGATTCCGTTTTTGGTACTGCCCTTTGCACTTAATTGGACGTTTTCCAATGCAAGGTCAGCAGCGTGCCAGATACAAGCGTCGCTTTCTGTCGTTACTGTCAGGGGCCCGCCGGCAATGGTCGTGGAACCTCGTAATACCATTGCTATGGCAAATGAAGAAATCGTTATATTCTCTTTTACATAGATGGTCAAACCGTCTATCTCATTTTGAATGCCATATTCAACGTTGCCCCATTCTTGCGTCTCTCGATCGATAGTTTTTGTCAGAACGAGTTTGTTTTCCACCGGATCGTAACTGGAGCCGTTGTCACCTCTAATGTCAAGTCTGTTGGCGTCGGTCACTTGTATGCCGCCAACCCAGAGATTGTAGCTGCGGCCTATCTTCACCGTGTAGGCTCTTCTTCCTGTGGCATCCACGATTCTGTAGGGCATACCACTGCTCCCGCTCGTTTCAATTTTGCCGCCTTCAGGCTCCATGATGGAGCAGCCTTTCAGGGTGATTCCGCCGTGAAAATCGGCAATGGCATCGTCTTGCTCGGAGTGGACCTGTACACTGGCGTTACGGATGAGCAACTGTTCCTTGCTTGTGTAGTCGTAGCCCTTGATGCCGACGTTATACCTGCCGCTGACGGAAACATCCATAACAATGTTTTCAATAGTCAGCTTGGCGCCTTGCGACACCAGTATGCCGCTGCCGCTGGTTGACTTTACCGAGAGGAATCCCGGTCCCTTGATGGTGGTGTTGCCGCGCACGACAATGCCGGCAGAACCGGTGCTGGTAACCATGAGGTCATTCTTGGCCACTTGTATAGTCAGGTCAGCGAGGTTGCTCCAGATGCCCTGCTTGTCGTTGCCGTTGATGCTGCCTTTCAGGG
>CAMZHB010000058.1 GCA_947306605.1 uncultured Prevotellaceae bacterium
ATTGCGACACTTTAAGCAGGCCCGAGAGCCCTTCAACACGGCTTTCCTTAACATAATTGTAGGCTATGCCGCAGGCTATGACGCCCAAGCCTTTTTCTGTGTCCGCGTTTTCGCAGCGGTTGTACGGTGACGTTTCGCTCATCTGCAATATGTCGGGCTGTTTCTCAAGCAGACTGACGTATTGCTTGCGTGCAATGGCAGGCAGAAGCACCCAATGTTTTCCTTCGTCGGGGCTGAGGGCGTTCGGCTCTGTTGCGCTGCCCACCATGACCGATGCGCGGCTGTGGGCAAGGCGTGTGACGATGCGCATGAGCACCGGAAGGCGGAGCGACTCTGACATGCGGTAGGCTTCGCCCATCATGTCGTAGGCTTCCTGCTGGTTGCTGGGTTCCAGGATGGGGATGAGGGCGAATTTGCCGTAGAAGCGTGAGTCTTGCTCGTTTTGCGACGAGTGCATGCTGGGGTCGTCGGCTGCGAGAACCACGATGCCGCCTTTCACGCCTGTGATGGCGGAATTTACAAAGGCGTCGGCGCAAACATTCATGCCTACATGTTTCATGCAGACCAATGCGCGCTTGCCGGCATACGACATGCCCAGTGCGGCCTCCATGGCAGTTTTTTCGTTAGTGCACCAACGGCTGTGTATGCCGCGTTCGCGGGCCAGCGGGTGGCTTTGTATGAATTCGGTTATTTCAGTTGAGGGGGTTCCTGGATAAGCATACACGCCGCTGAGTCCGGCATGGATGGCACCAAGGGCGATAGCCTCGTCACCTAACAGGAGTTTGTGTTCTGACATTTTGATATATTTGTTAGTCGCTTTATGTTAAAGAATTATTTTTCCAAGTTGACTTCAAAGATGTCGGAGTCGTCGAGCACGGGAAACTTCTTGCGGAAGGCCATGAGGCTTTCCATGCTGATTTCGGCCGATACGGTTTCTTCTGTGCGGGGTTTGCACGCGGCCAAGGTGCGTCCGCGCGGGTCGATGATGGCACTGCCGCCGCCGTAGGTGCATGTGGGGTCGCTGCCTGTGCGGTTTACGCCGACGACGTAGCATTGGTTTTCGATGGCACGGGCACGTAGCAACGTTTCCCACACGTTTATGCGGCTTTCGGGCCAACTTGCCACGTAGAGAACGGCGTCGTAGTCGCCGCAGTTGCGACTGAAGACGGGAAATCTCAAATCGTAGCACGTCTGGAGCAGAAACCGCACGCCGCCATATTCAGTTATCACGCGGCGGGTGCCGGCTACGTAGTGCTTGTCCTCACCTGCGTAAGTGAACAAGTGACGTTTGTCGTACCACACCGTGTTGCCGTCGGGGCTAACGAAATATAAGCGGTTGTAATGGCGCGTTCCGTCGGCGACAGCTACGCTTCCGGCCAGGGCAGCCCCCGTTTCGTCGCTGATTTGCCGCATCCAGCCGAGCGTTTCACCGCAATGGTTTTCGGCAATTCCCTCAGGCTCGGTGACAAATCCGGTGCTGAACATTTCAGGCAGAACATAGAGTTCACTTCCAGGGGCTTTGCGGATGGCCTCAGCGGCTTTGCGACGGTTTTCGGCCGGGTTGTTCCATACGATATCTTGTTGGAAAACGGCAATCTTCATGCTGACGTACATTAGACGTGTAAAATTACCAATTTTATACGAAACGGACGGATAAAAACAGGAAATTGTCGGATTATATTCCGTATTTCCGACAAAAAGCAACAATCTGCCGCCGGAGCAGCGCTGTTTTGTACTTTGCAATTTGAATTTTACATCCGATTCCCCCTGATGTGCTTTCCGCAAAGTTGCGTTTCGGTTTTTCGAAGTGGGACATGGTCATTTCTTTGTCGGACTTGTATTCCCCTAAGTCCCACATCGTTTTTCCCGCATTGCCGCTACAAGGAGGCAGGGCAAAGAAAACCGCAGCCAGAGGGTGTCCCGGCAGCGGCGTATAGGATGGCTCACACGTTCTACCTCGTTGACCACGGCATCTGCCAGTGGGCTGAAAGCAAGCGCCGTCGCGGTGCCTTCAACTGCGGCTACGGGCTCGCCGGCATCGCTGTTCTCGCAAATGGATTGCACCAGGGGAATCTGACCGAGGAGAGGCACGCCCATAGATTCGGCCAAATGTTTCACACCTTCTTTGCCGAACAGATAGTACTTGTTCCCGGGCAGTTCAGCCGGCGTAAACCATGCCATGTTTTCGACCAGGCCGAGAATGGGTACGTTGATTTTTTCGTTCTGATACATATCGATGCCCTTACGTGCGTCGGCGAGGGCCACTTTCTGCGGTGTGCTCACGATGACAGCGCCCGTAATGTCGAGTTCCTGCAAGAGCGTGAGATGGATGTCGCTCGTGCCGGGCGGCGTGTCGATGATGAAGTAGTCCAACTCGCCCCAATTGGCCTCCGAAATCAGTTGTTTCAGCGCGTTTGACGCCATTGGGCCGCGCCATACCGTAGCCTGCTCTGGCCGAACGAAGAATCCGATGCTCAATATCTTGATTCCGTATATTTCAGCCGGGACAATCATCTGTTTGTCGCCCACCGTCTCGCCGTAAGGTTGGAAATCCTCCAGACCAAACAGGGTAGGGATGGAAGGACCGAAGATATCGGCGTCGAGAAGTCCCACACGGTAGCCGGCACGTGCCAGACTGACGGCGAGATTTGCGGCTACGGTGGATTTACCTACGCCTCCCTTGCCGCTGGATACGGCAATGATGTGCTTGACTTGGGGAAGGAGTTTCTCAGTTGCCTTGGGCTGGTGCTCAGGTGCGAGTGCGGTGATTTCGGCTTCCACTTCCTGGCCGCAATGGGCTTTGATGGCGGCCTCAGCTGCCTTCAAAACCGATTTCATGAAGGGGTCGGGATTTTTTGGAAAGATGATGGAGAACGATACACGCATTCCGTCGATGCGCATGTCGTCGTCAATCATGCCGGCCTCAACGATGTTTTTGCCTGTGCCGGGGTAGCGCACGCCTTGGAGGGCTTCGCGGATGAGTTGGGGGTATAAAGTCATGGGTATGTGGTTATTTTGCTTTTGTAAGACTGCTTCGCTTGCTGCGTGCATAGCTTCGGTAGTCGTCAAGTTCGATTTCGATGTCGGGTTCCCGCAGCCGGCCTTCGCGAGGTAGGCGGAAGGAGACGAATTTTATGGGTAAGCCGCGGCTAAGCCATTGTTCCTCGTAATAGGTCTTGATTTGGAGCAGCGCAAGCATGTCTTCGGGCAGCTCTTGCCGGGCTTCGTCGCCGTAGAGGTCGCGTGTGGCGCAGACGACGGGCAACTGGTTTTCGCGCAGCATGTATTCAGTGTACGTGAAGAGAAAGTTGCTGTCGGTTTTCACGTGTATAAGTCCCTCGTTAATCAGAAATTGACGGTATCTTTCTAAAAAATAGGTTGAAGTAAGCCGCTTGGTCGGTTTCTTCATCTGGGGATCGCTGAACGTAAGCCAGATTTCTGCGACTTCGTCTTTGGCAAAGAAGCGCTGAATAAACTCAATGCGCGTGCGGACAAAGGCTACGTTCCGAAGACCTTCGTTCAAGGATTGCGTGGCTCCGGTCCACATGCGTGCGCCTTTGATGTCGACGCCGATAAAGTTTTTGTCGGGGAACTGACGTGCGAGTCCGACGGCATATTCTCCGCGTCCGCAGCCGAGTTCAAGGACTATGGGGCGGCCGTTGTGAAAGAAACTTTCGTGCCACGAGCCGCGTAGTGCGAAGGGAGCGTCGATTGGCTCGCCCTCTGCCGGTTGAAAGACATGCGGATATCGGGCCATGTCGGCAAATTTGTCCAACTTGTTTTTTGCCATGTTTCAGATAGGCTTGGCGATGTGGGACATGTGCTGTCCGTTATCCGGCTTGGGCGCGTGCTTTGGCGGCATCGGCGTCGGTGACGTCGTGATAGAAGGCGGCAACCGAAGTGCGGACGTAAGGTTGTAGGATGAGGAAGCCGAAACCGAAGGACAAAACGCAAAGGCCGGCCCACCCGAGGAAGCTGAGGTAGAGCATAAACAGTTTCATCTTGTGCCCTTTCATGAGCCTGCGGCTTTCGCGTAGCGCGGCATGGTATTTCATGTCGGGCTTATCCAAAAGTAGGTAGGACACAAAAGTAAATTCGAGCGCGCGTATGATGCCTGGCACGATGAACAGCAGTAGTCCGATGAGCGTGTAGAGACCTTGCAGGAAGCCTGTGCCGAATATGCGGCGGAAGTCGGCATATCCGATGAACAGTTGGCTGTATTTGGGGTCTTTAGCCCGGAACTGGAGCAGGAAATATGTGGTGTAGCCCCAATGAAGGGGGATGCACAGGAGGCTCCATACGATGTAGAAGGCGGCCTGATGGTCGATGAGGCGGCTGAACCAAATTATGAAGGGACAAATGACGAAATAGATGAGCGAAACTATGGCTGCGTCGGCCCAATGTGTCTCGAGGGCATGTCGGGCTTGTTTGCGGATTTCAGCATTCGTCCTTTTCATCGTCGGGTGTCGGTTTAGTCGATTATCAGGTTCCAGTTGTGCACGTCGGGTTCAATGCCGTACTGTATGTTGCGCAACTTGTGGTAGAGTTTCTCGCTGACGGGGCCCGGTTTTCCGTCTTTGCTGAAGACGTAGCTCTTTCCGTTGTCGAGGTCGTCAATCTTGCGTATGGGCGATATCACGGCTGCGGTGCCGCAGGCGCCGGCTTCTTCGAACGTGCTCAGTTCTTCTTCGGGAATAGGCCGCACTTCGACTTTCATTCCCAGGTCAAGGGCGAGCTGTTGTAGGCTCTTGTTGGTGATAGAAGGCAGAATGGACGTCGATTTCGGGGTGACGTAGGTGTTGTCTTTGATGCCGAAGAAATTGGCTGCGCCGCATTCGTCGATATATTTCTTTTCTTTCGCGTCAAGGTAGAATTCGCAGGAGTAGCCTTTGTCGTGGGCAATCTTGTTTGCCTTGAGGCTGGCGGCATAGTTGCCTCCTACCTTATATATACCTGTCCCGAGCGGTGCGGAGCGGTCGTAGTCGCGTATGATGACGTAGTCGGTGCACGCGAAGCCGCCTTTGAAGTAGGGGCCTACGGGGGTTACGAAGATGAGGAACAGGTATTCGTCGGCGGGATGTACGCCTACCTGTGCCGTAGTTCCGATAAGAAGGGGACGGATGTAGAGCGCGGCGCCGCTTTCGTAGGGCGGAATGAAACGCTCGTTGAGCTTGACGGCTTGCTTTGCCATTTCCACGAAAAGTTCTGTGGGCACTTCGGGCATGACAATGCCGCGTGAGGTGCTCTGGAGGCGTTCTGCGTTGGCGTCAATGCGGAATATGCGGATTTTACCGTCGGGACAGCGGAACGCTTTTTGGCCTTCGAAGGCTTCTTGTCCGTAATGGAGACACGTGGCGGCGATACTTAAATTTATATTGTCGTCAGAACAGATTTCAATTCGGCCCCATTGGCCGTTACGATACCAGCAGCGCACGTTATAGTCGGTGCGGATGTAGCTGAAAGGCAAATTTGCCCAATCTAAATTTGGTATGGTCATATCTATATTTGAAATGTTTTCTTTTATGTCCTGCTTGGCAGATGCCATATGCTTTGCAAAGTTACACATTTTTGACGAAAAACGGGCGGCGCGGCCGCAAAAATACGTTTTCTGCGCCTGTTTTGCTGAAAAGTGGCGGAAAATTGCGGGAAAGGTGTATTTTCTGCCAACTGGAGTGTTTTATTTGGGCGAGAAGTCGTACTTTTGTAGGAACTTTTGCAAAATAGGATTTTTTGTAGCGAAATTTTTCAAATATGTCCGCGATATTCAAATATTATTCCTATTTTTGCATGTCAATATGTGGCGCACGGTGTGAAACATCGTGCTGTGGCGCTCCCTAAACGTCGAAGAGTTAATCAAAATAATAGAACTAATAATTAAAAATTCAATTCAAGTTAAAATGGAAACAAATCAGAAAACTGTGAACACAAGTAAGAAAGCTCCTGCCTCCAAGAAGGCTTACGAGTTCAAAGGAATCAGAATGGCATGGCTTGTAATAGTCATCAGCTATGTAGTGGCTATGGTCGTCTTCCATGGCGTGTTTGGTGCCGGTTCCCACTTTACGGGCGGTGACAACAACAATAACCCGATCGACCTCATGGGTTCTATCTACAAGGGCGGATTCATCGTGCCCATCATCTGGACATTGTTCCTGACGGTAGCCGTATTGGCCATCGAACGTCTGATTGCTCTGAAGACAGCTTCCGGTAAGGGAAGCCTCGTGAAGTTTGTAGAAGGCACGCGCAAGGCTCTTGAAAACAAGGACCTCGACGGCGTGAAGAAATTGTGCGACAAGCAGGGCGGCGTAGTTGCCAACGTAGTAGGCGCAACCCTTTTGAAGTACAAGGAAGTGGAAGCTGACGACAAACTGACCAAAGAACAGAAAGTGCTTGGCATACAAAAGGCCCTCGACGAAGCCACTGCCCTCGAAATGCCTTCGTTGCAGCAGAACCTTCCAGTGATTGCCACCATCGTTACGTTGGGTGTGCTCACCGGTCTTCTCGGTACGGTGCTCGGTATGATCAAGTCGTTCTCGGCTCTGTCCGCCGGTGGCGGCGCTGACTCCGCAGAACTTTCCCGTGGTATCTCTGAAGCCCTTGTTAACACGGCTTCCGGTATTGCAACGTCTGCTCTTGCAGTTATTGCTTACAACTACTTTACAGCCCGCATTGACAAACTGACCTACACACTCGACGAAGTAGGCTTCACACTTGTACAAAACTACTCCGCTACTCACTAATTCATGTAGAAAGGTAGATAAACATGGGACGATTTAAAATTAAAAAGAGCGATACATTCATAGACATGACGCCTATGAGTGACGTTATGGTCCTGTTGCTTACCTTTTTCATGCTTACCTCAACCTTCATCAAACCCGAACCCGTACAAGTGAACACACCAGGTTCCGTATCGGAAATCGCAATTCCTGACAAGAACATCCTGACTGTTCTTATAGAAAAAGGAGGACGCATTTTCATGAGCATGGACCGCAAGGTGGACATGATGGGAACGATGGACCTGATGAATGAAAAGTACAGTTTGGGACTCAACTCGAGTCAAGTGAGCAAATTCAGCGAACTCTCAGCCTTCAGTCTCCCCATTGGAACTCTCGCTGCCCTGTTGCAGAAAGAGGAGAAGGCAGAAATAGAAAAGCTGATGAGTGAAGCAGACAAAGGTATTCCTTGCGACAGTACCGACAATCAGTTTAAGGAATGGGTGAACGCGGCTTTCGAGGCCAATCCCGATTTCCGCATTGCCATCAAGGCAGACGCCGATGTTCCTTACAAAGATATCAAGCAGGTAATGACGTCGCTGCAGGACATTCATAAGAACAGGTACAACCTGATTACGAACTTGAAGAAAGTAACCCCGATAGACGAATAGGAGGATCAGATGAAAACGAAACAGAAAAAGATGAATGTCCGCGTAGACTTCACGCCTATGGTGGATATGATGATGTTGCTGATCACCTTCTTCATGCTCTGTACTTCTTTGAGCAAGCCCAAGACGATGGAAATCAACATGCCGACGAACAAGGACGACATCAAGGAAGAGCAACAGAACAAGGTGAAGGCCTCTGAGGCTATCACGTTGATTTTCGACAAGGACAACAAGATCTATTATTATAATGGTATCCCCGAAATGGGTTCTCTCAAGGAGACCAAGTACGATGAGAAGGGCGGTCTGCGCGATATGCTCCTCCAACGCAACTTGGCTGCCATCCAGAAGGTGAAAAAGCTGCGCCAGGAATTTGCAAAGCAGCAAGTAGCCGCCAATGCGCTGGCAGAAGAAAAGGCCAAGGCCGACCTGAACCGCAAGATTGAGGAAATCCGAGGCGAAAAGGGTGTGCCAAATGTGATTATCAAAGGTACAGACGAAGGTACGTACACCAATTTGATTGACTGTCTCGACGAGATGCAGATTTGCGACATTGGCAAGTACGTTATCGTGCCCATCGATGACTTTGATAAGGATATGATTGAGTATTATAAGAAGAACGGCAGCAAGTCTTCGGACGACGCACAATAAAGGTATAGAAATATGGCAAAGATAGATTTATACGCAAAAGATTGGTGCGACTTAGTATTTGAAGGCAGAAACAAATCATACGGCGCCTACCAGCTGCGTGCGAAGGCTGGCGACCGTACGACAAAGGCTCTGATAGCCGTGTTGATATTTGTGGCAGCTGCCGTGTTCCTCCCCATGCTGATCAAGAGTGTGATTCCGAAGAAAGCCGACACTTCCGTGACGACGGTGACCAACCTGTCGAAACTGGAAGAGGCCAAGGTGAAGGACAAGCACATCATCAAGAAGGTGGAACCCCAGAAGGTAGAGCCTCAGCGCAT
>CAMZHB010000059.1 GCA_947306605.1 uncultured Prevotellaceae bacterium
TCGATGGCGAAGGTTATGTGAAGACCGAGCCCGGCCATCTGACACTAGTTCCGTATTACATCTGGGACCACCGCGGAAACAAGCAGATGAAGGTCTGGTTCCCGCAGGGTACGAAAGAAATTGAAGCAACCAAATAAAAAAGTTATGATGGACTATAGCAATGACCCCCGCACCGTGCTCACCCTCGATGCCGGTGGTACCAACTTCGTTTTCTCCGCCATCCGTGGTAACCGCGAGGTGGTGGAGCCCGTCCGCATGGACAGCGGCGCCCACAATCTGGATGTCTGCCTGAAGACCATGGAAGAGGGTTTCAGTGCCGTGCTCGGGCAGCTGGAACAACCGCCCGTGGCCATCAGTTTCGCGTTCCCCGGTCCGGCCGACTATAAGAACGGCGTCATCGGCGACCTGCCCAACTTGCCCGCCTTCCGCGGCGGCGTGCCCCTGAAAGGCTATTTGGAGGAACGCTTCGGCATACCCGTTTACATCAACAACGACGGCAACCTCTATGCCTACGGCGAAGCCCTGGCCGGCACATTGCCCTGGCTCAACGCCCGTCTGGCCGACGCCGGCAATCCGCGTCGTTTCCGTAATCTCATCGGTGTCACCTTGGGTACCGGTTTCGGCGGCGGCGTGGTCATCAACGGTGAACTGCTTACCGGCGACAACGGTTGCGGCGGTGACGTGTGGGTATTCCGCGACCGCTATTACCCCGAAATGATCGCCGAGGAATCCGTCTCCATCCATGCCGTCAAGCGTATGTACGGCGAACTGTCGGGCAGCGATGAAGACCTGTCGCCCAAAGACATCTGCGACATTGCCGCCGGCCGCCGCGAAGGCAACCGCGACGCCGCCGTGGAGACCTGGCGTCGCTTCGGCCACGGGCTCGGCAATGCCCTCTGCTTCGCCCTCACCCTCATCGACGGCGTGGTGGCCATCGGCGGCGGACTTTCCGGAGCAGCCCCCTTCTTCGTGCCCGCCATGCTTGAGGAAATGCGCGGCGAAATGCAGCGCTTCGGCCAGAGCAACGTGCCGCGACTGCAGATGAGCGTGTACAACATGAACGACGCCGCTGAACTGGCAGCCCTCCTCAAGTCGGAAGACGGCAGCGTGGCCGTGCCCGGCAGCGGGCGCCAGGTGCCCTACGTCTGCACCATGAAGACGGGCGTCATGGTCTCGCCGCTCAGTACCAGCCTCGCCATCAATCTCGGCGCCTACAACTTCGCACTGAATGAATTGGACCGTTAGACATATCGGTCCCTTCCATACAAATCCGGAGTAAAAGGTAGATTCCGGCGTTCAAAAGTGGGACTTCGGGCCGCAGAAACGGCGTTTCAAAATTTTGAAACGCCGTTTCTATTTTGCTATATTGAGGCCGGTAAAAATCAATCACTTACAAAACACCTATATTTGTGGTGAAATTTTTGACACAGGGGCGCAAATTATTGCGCCCCTACTTTTTCATTGTTAATTTTTCGTTATTCGTTGAATCTTCTTATCTTTGCATTGAGAATTGGTATTAGAATATAATTATGTTATCCCCAATAATAAAAGATTATGGCATTGATAAAATGTGAAGGATGTGGGCACATGATTTCTGATAAAGCAAAGAAGTGTCCAAAGTGTGGGCGTCCGACAACTATCGAACCAAACGCAAATTCGAAAAACGACAGTAAAAAAAACGAAGGAACTAAGAAACGGAATCCGCTGTGGCTTGCTCTTGCTGCCGTTGCATTGATTTTGGCGTGCGGAGGTTATTTGTTATTTTCAAACTATCATACTGATAAAAATGAGGATGAAGGTAATAACGCGGATAATTCAGTCTCAGTGATGACTGATAGCATAGTTAGTGAGGATGATGTGGTCACTGATACTGTTGTTGTTGATACTGCTGCGGCTGTTATTGAATCATCAGAATATAGCGATGAATACATGGATGATGATGAGGGAATGATTGATAACAATGATTATGTAGAAGATGTAGATAATAAATCAACAGAAAAGAATCAACAAAAAAGTGATGAAGTCCATACCATTACTGAGATTATGCCAAAATTTCAAGGTAATGTAATGGATTGGGTGTCCCGAAATATTAGATATCCTGAAGAAGCTGCAGAAAAGAATATACAAGGAAGGGTTGTTGTTAAGTTTATAATAGACGAAGATGGGTGTATATCACAACCGCAAATAGCCAGAAGCGTCCATCCATTACTTGATGCAGAGGCAATGAGGCTTGTGAGAACAATGCCAAGATGGACTCCTGGATATAATAAAGGTAATCCCTGCAAAGTTGAATACACACTTCCAGTTGATTTTAAAATATAATGAAGAAATAATATGGCTCTATTAAAATGTACAGAATGTGGACATGAGGTTTCTGATAGAGCCTCTGCTTGTCCTAACTGTGGTTGTCCAATCTCACGGGATGAGAAAAAAGTCTGTGTGGAATGTGGAACACAAATACCTGATAACTTTACGGAATGCCCTAATTGTGGTTGTCCAATTGAAGAAGTTGGAGCAGTTCAAGAAAGAGTATCTGAAAAAAAACCGAGGAAGAAAAAAGGTTGGATTTGGTTTTTGGCAGTTATGTTGCTATGTCTCATCGGTGGCGGAACTTATTTCGTATTTAACAAAACGAATATATTGGGGAACGAAGGCTATACGTTGAATAGTGATGTGATGAAAAATGTCAAGGGAAAGTTTGCTATTATGCTCTATAATGACAATATGGGAGAGTTTTATCATCCCAGTGGAGGCAGAATATGTAGCTTTACTCTACTAGATGGTATTGAAATTATCTAAATCACTTTTCATTCTTGGAAAAACAACGGATAGATTATATCTTTCTTACCAGCGTCTATTTACGAATTATTCAGATTATCTTAGCTATAATTCCAATTATAATCCGAATAAAGAATTGGGAGTTGCTGTAGAAAGCAGAGAAGTGAATGATGGTATTTGTTATACTGTTTCTCTTGATGAAAAACAAATAGAGGTCCATGGTATTTCTTCCCATAAAATGGCGTCAATGCCTAACGTTGCTTATACACTGCTTTACTATAATGATGAATATGGAACATTATTTGACACAAAAGGAAAAAGGATTTGTGGCGCAGTGAAAGGGGTAACATTGGTTGGTGATTTGTGTGTAAAATTTTCGAAACCTATTTCTATGTATGGAATTACCACAAAGGAAATAGTGATATTGGGCGATAACTTATATACATCAAGCAATGATCTAATAGATGATAGATATAAGAGAAATGATGAAGCTAGTAAAAGTAAGGCATATGTTAAAAGGACAGAAGAAAACGATGCCACCATCTATTCTTTTACAAAACTGTCTTCCAATAATACAGCAGATGATACTCAATCGTCAGACTCACAATTACAAAACAGTAAATCAAATTGGGATATTTCGTCAATTGAGGAATTACAAAGAAAGATTGAAGGTACAGTGTGGACATGTAGACCAACAGGTAAAATGTGGTATCGTTTGGTCTTTTCTTCATCAATGATGACACTATATTACGCAGAGCCACAACATGGTCGATGGTTGGGTGGAGCAGAAGATGACAAATGGAGATATAAAGTTATCAAATCATATACATCGGATACGGGAGAGAAATGTTTTTCCATACAGTTTAAAAAACCTGACGGGGATATGTCTTTTGGCGCACTCTTCTTCTTAAATGGCGGTGATGTCGAGTTCAGTTGGTTAAGAGAATACGGAGGAAGGGCGGAATGTAAGGACTTCAATTGGGAATAACATATAAGGTGTGCCAGATGGCACACCTTTATTTTTTAATAATTACATTCTAATAGACTCTATAATCCGATATTATGTTTAGGGCATAATGTGTCATGGAGGTAGTATGCCGATTCTTATAATACAAAATGGTACTTTTGGGGCGTCATTTCACAACCACTTTGCGTGTGGTGACGGTGCCGTCCTCGTGGGTCATCTTGACGATATTCACGCCGCGTTGGGGCGTGGTAAGGCGTATGCCGTTGACGGCGTAGTATTCGGTACGGACGACGCGTCCGTGGTCCACTTGTGCTTGGGCGATGCCTTCGAGGCTGGCCGGGTCAAAGTTGACGTCAAGGCCGTAGAGCCATGTGGCGTAGGTGGTGAGTTGGTTGGCGGCGGCGGGGGTGGGGCGCGTCATATGGAATACGCGTTTGCCTCCGTCGGGGTAGCGTCCCACGCTTTCTTCACCGGTGTGACGGACATAGCGCAGGGTGTCGCTCCATGTGCGGTCGGCGGCGGTAAGGATGACGCATTGTCCGTCGGTGTTGCCAAGTTTGAATTCGGTGTGAAGCTGCCGGAGGGGGTCGAGTTTGTCGGCCCAGACGATGAGGTGGCCGTAGGGCGGGATGACGGTGGCACCGGTGTTGAGCGGTTGTATCTGGTGCTTCTGGGGATTGCTCGGGTCGTCGGAGAGGTACATGCCGGTGATGTCGATGGAATCGGCGGTGGTGTTGTAGAGTTCAATCCAGTCGTTGCGTTTGTAATAGTCGTTGGCAAAGATGGTGTTGGCTGCGCTCACTTCGTTGATGACGACGGGCGTGGCGCCGGCGTAGTTGAGGTATTTCGGTTCGATGGGCTCGAAGACGGCAGTGAGTGTCTGGTCTTCGTCGGTGGTGAGGGTGATGGTGCGCTCGGTGGAAACGATGGTGCCCATTGTTTTCTTTACGGTCAGTTCGGCGTCCCAGTAGATGTCGGTGGAGGCGAGTTTGTTGTTGTGCACTTCGACGGCGATGTAGTTCTTGCCGGGGTGGAAGAGGTCTTTGTTGAGGTCAAGGGAGCCGCTGTCGGGATTACTTTCGGCGTAGGTGGTGGCGAAGGTGTCGTAATTGGGATGTCCGTCAGGCATGAGGTAACGTGCCGCTTCCGTGCCGTTGATGTATACCACGAAACCGTCGTCGGCGACGTAGTTGAGGCGGATGGCGATGACATCAGAGAGATCGTCCAGTTCTATGGTCTTCTGGAAATAGTAGCAGGGCAGGTTGGCCTCGGTGGTGGTGGCGATGTCGCTCTTTCCATAACCGATGGGCGTGGTTCCTTGCTTCCATCCGTCAGGGTCTATGTCGGTCCAAATAACCATGTCAAGACTCCCTTGGTCCCAGTAGTTCCAAGTGTCGCCCTTGCGGATGAGCGGTTCAGTGGCGTTGGTCTGCCATCCCGCGAAGTTGGAGCCGGCCGGTGCCGAGGCTTCGATGTCCACGGGGGCGAAGAGAGTGCCGTCGAAGCGATTGAGGGGAACGTTGAGGCGGTTTACCCGCAGTTGGGCTTCTGGAATGTTGGCTCCGAGGGTAACCTTCATGCCCTGTCCGAGCCCCATGGTGTTGCGCAGGGCCTGGATGTGCTGTTCGCGCCGGCTCTCGTTGGTCATGTTGGGCACGAGTTCGTTGTACGATGTCCACGGTTGTTTGTTCTCCATGGCAAGTGCGGGTTCGAAGAGATTGGCCAGACTGTCACCGATGGCTTTGGAGCGTTCCGCGGTGAACACACTGCCGTGCATGAGGCAATAGGCGTCGATGAACTGCCGCTTGAAGTCGCTGTTCTTCGTCATGTTCTTGAACGTGCGGATGTAGTCGTTGGCGTTGCTGCCCATGAGGGTGGAGAGCCCTTGGGCATTCTTGAATCCCCAGTCCACGTCGAAGAGGACGATGTGGAATTTGCCTCCGTCGCGGTTGCGGAAGCCTTTCAGATTGTTGTTGTTGCAGATCCAGTCGGATGAGCCGATGTAGGTAAGGGCGGCCGCGTGGTTGATGTATTCGTCCATGTCCACCATGTCGCGCAGGGTGGGATAGGTGGTCTCGGCATTGGCGGCCAGCGACACCCATTCCTGGTAGGCCATGTTGTCACCGGCTTTTTGGAAGTATCCGTTGGAATATTCGAAAGCGTCCACGTTGTCCTTGTCGTAGCCGTAGTTGGCCGTGGCGAAGTATTTGTTGCTCGGGTCGCGCAGGTTGAGCAAGCCGATGTACTCGCCGTTGAAGAACACGTGGACAGGTTGCAGGGCCTGACAGTCCACGTAAATGCCGCTTGTCGACAACGTTTGCTGAATGATGGCGTCCTTAATGCGTCCGTGGGCTTTCGAGTCGTTGTCGTTGCCACCGTTGCGGATGAGCAGTTCCTTGTATTTGTTGTACGGTTTCTTATGGAAGAAAGGATAGTCGAACGATTTCTTTCCTTCGAAGATGGTTTTGGCTTTCAGTCGGAAAGAACTCGGGGCGTAGAGGCGGCTCCACCCGCCGATGATGCCGAACTCGGCCTCCTGGTTGATGACCATCTGTCCGTCGGGGGTGATGTATTCCACGTTGACCGGTCGCACCCAGTCCATGTTCAAGTTGTTGCGCACGGAGTTGTTGCCGTGGCCTGTCACGCCGTTCACGCCTTGGCAATAGACGCCGATGGAGTCGCCGTAGAGGTTGTCGTGGGCCGTGTTGACGGAAAGCACGGGCAGGTAGTAGTCCTTGTCGCGCAGGATGTAGCTGCGGGTAACCACCTCGCTGGGAAGGTAACCTTTCTGGAACAAGCGCAGGCGGAGCGGGGTGGTGGTTTCTATGTTGAACACACCGTCGGTACTTTCACTGCTTGTCTTTGACGGTGTGGAGCCGTCGGTGGTGTAGCGCAGGGTAGCGCCTTCGGGAATGGTTACATTTACAGTGAAGGGTGACGTGAAGAGCCGCGAGTCGGTGTCGACCAGAGGTGCGTCGAGACGTTTGTCGGTAAAGTCGCTACCGTTGTTTGAAGCACCGGGCGTGGGCTCACCCGTCATTTCCCATTTGCCGGTGCCGTCGGTCTGCCGGGCGTAGGAACAGCGCATGACGGCGGCGGGATAGTCCTGTGTGATGAAGGGTTTGCCATCGTAGTCGGAAACATAGATGGTGCCGCCCAGATCGTCGAGGTTGAAGCGCACCTGCTTGTTGGCCGTCGGGCCGTAGGTGCCGTCGGCGGCGTTGTGATCGAAGAAAATGGTGGCATAACCGTGGGGCTTCACGGAGCCGTAGGTCATGGGGATCATGAACTTGGTCAAGTCGTCCGGGTCGTCGCTGACGTAGAGGCCGCCGAGGTTCACGGTCTTGTCCGTTGTGTTGTAGAGTTCCAGCCAGGCCCCGTAGTTGAACGAGTGGTCGATGTACTGGTCGATGTTGGCCACCTGTATTTCGTTGGCCACAAGAGCTTCGGCCGGATTCACGTCGTCGTAGTCATCGTAAGCGTCCGGCGTGACGGTCAGTCCGCAGTCGAAGAACTTGCCGCCCACATTCTGTTGCTGATAGACGGCAATCACGTTTTTCCCGACCCTCAGGTAGATGCTTGGAATCTCAAAGTGGATGGCATTCTTGCCTATGGTCCAGTCCTCGGCCTGGTCGATGAGATGACCGTTCACGTAGATGGTGTAAGTGTCGTCGTGGAGCACGTCGAGCACGTATTTTGACGTCCGTTTCACCTCGTCGAGCGTGAAGTCGCGGCGTATCCAATAGTTGTTGTACTCGTTGCCCTGCCAGATGGTCCTCACCACGTCGATGAAGCCGCTGTTTCCGATGGGCATCTCGGCCTGTTGCCATGAGGAGTCCTTGAAATCAGGCTTGGTCCACTCCAGCGATGGCATGGCGCCCTCGACGGTGGGGCCGTTCGTCCGCTTCCCGTTGGGGGCATAGTAGCACTGGTTGTAAAACATCGTGCCCACCCACTTCTATGGAATACTGCTCTTTTCTTCCGTGAGCGAAATGCCGGCGATTTCGACGACCGTCCCTTCAGCGTTGCCGCCAAAGTCGAGGCACAGCTTCATGTCGTTGATTTCCGTGCCCGAGATATTGTCAATCACGATGGTGTCGCCGTTCGCCTCCGTCTCAAGATAGGCCGCCTGGACTTGGTCGTTCTCATTCTCGGCCAAAGTCACCGCGATCGAGCACGCCGCTCCTTTGACTGCCGTAGCCTTCAGCGACAGCCGGTAGGTGTGCGAGGCATACAGGTTTATTGGTGTCTTGAACTGCACCTGTGCCTGCCCCTTTTGAGACGTCGCATAAGGCAGGCGGACCGTGTATACGTCACCCTCGCGGGCCTCACACAGTTGTGGCCACGAGTTGTCGTAGTTCCGTCCGGGATTGAACAGCAGACGGGCCGTCCACGCGGTGTTGTAACCCATGTCCAGACCGTTGTCACCTCTCTCCGACTGCGCCCATGTGCAGACCGAAGTAATGCATAGGAGAAGTAGCAGCAGTTTCTTCATTTTCTATTTCGTCTCATTCATTCAATGAAACTTTCTTCTGCATGGGCTTCGTGGACCTGGTGGGCATCGCCTCCAACTATGTGAAGG
>CAMZHB010000060.1 GCA_947306605.1 uncultured Prevotellaceae bacterium
GGAAGAAGATACGTTTGACATCCGTTCCGAGGGCCGCTCCACCCAGACCGACCGCGAATATGAGAACGCGCTGCGACCGCTGAGCTTCGACGATTTCAGCGGCCAGCAGAAGGTGGTGGACAACCTGCGCGTCTTCGTGGAAGCAGCGAGCCTGCGCGGCGAACCGCTGGACCACACGCTGCTGCACGGTCCTCCGGGACTGGGCAAGACCACGCTGAGCAATATCATCGCCAACGAGCTGGGCGTGGGTTTCAAGGTGACCTCGGGCCCGGTGCTCGACAAGCCGGGTGACCTGGCGGGACTGCTGACTTCGCTGGAGCCGCGCGACGTGCTGTTCATTGACGAAATCCACCGCCTGTCGCCCGTGGTGGAGGAATACCTCTACTCGGCAATGGAGGACTACCGCATCGACATCATGATAGACAAGGGTCCTTCGGCCCGCAGCATCCAGATAGACCTCAATCCGTTCACGCTGGTGGGCGCCACCACGCGCAGCGGCTTGCTGACGGCTCCCCTGCGCGCCCGTTTCGGCATCAACATGCACCTGGAGTATTACGACGCCACGGTGCTGCAGCGCATCCTGACACGCTCGGCCCGCATCCTCGACACGGCCATCGACCCGGAAGCCGCCGCCGAGATTGCCGGACGCAGCCGCGGGACACCGCGTATCGCCAACGCCCTGCTGCGGCGGGTGCGCGACTTCGCACAGGTGAGGGGCTCGGGGCGCATTGACCTTGACATTGCCAATGTGGCGCTCAACGCGCTGAACATAGACCGCTACGGTCTGGACGAAATTGACAACAAGATTCTCACGACCATCATAGACAAGTTCAACGGCGGGCCCGTGGGCGTGGGCACCATAGCCACCGCCGTGGGCGAGGACAGTGGCACGCTGGAAGAGGTGTACGAACCGTTCCTCATCATGGAAGGCTTCATCAAACGTACACCCCGCGGCCGCGAAGCCACGGAACTGGCCTACCGTCACCTGGGTCGCAACCGGCTGGGGGAACAGATGGGATTGTTTGAATGATGTAGAATAAATATGATATCTTATCAAACGGAAAACACGAAGATGCCGGCACTGCGCCGCCGCGACACGACGGCCTGGCTGCGCCGCGTGGCTGCAACCTACGGCAAACGCATCGGCGAACTGGCGTATATCTTCTGCGACGACGAAACGATTCTGGAGGTGAACCGCCAGTATCTGCAACACGACTACTACACCGACATCATTACGTTCGACTATACGGAGGACGACGTCATCGGTGGCGACCTGTTTATCAGTCTCGATACCGTGCGTTCCAACAGCGAGCAGCTGGGCGTACCCTATGAGCAGGAACTGCACCGCGTCATCGTGCACGGCGTGCTCCACCTCTGCGGACTCAACGACAAGGGACCGGGCGAGCGCGAACAGATGGAGGCGGCCGAAAACCGCGCGCTGGCGTTGCTCTGACCAGGAGAAACTCTGACCGGAAAAACAAAGAGCGCCGGAAACCCTAACAGGCTTCCGGTGCTTTCTTTATGCGTTAACTTAAAAGGGAGGAAGGATTAGAGACCTATCTTCTTGAGGCCTTCCTGAGCCTTCTCGTTCATTTTCTTCTGAGCGTCGTCAATGGCAGCGTTGGTCTTCTCGGCAGCTTCGTTTACCTTGGCGTTGGCGGCTTCCTTAGCAGCGTCCACCTTCTGCTGGGCAGCTTCCTTGACAGCGTTCTTGGTGTCTTCCACGGTGCTGGTAACAGCTTCCTTGGCGTTCTCAACGGTTGAGTTGACAGCGTCAACGGCACTTTCGGCAGCGCCTTCGGCGGCGGCCTTAGCATCGGCGGCCGTGCCTGCCACGGCAGCAGCGGCAGCTTCGAGCACTTCGGATACTTCCTTGCCGGTAGCTTCCTTGAAGGCTTGCTTGGCGGCTTCGAGTTTTTGCTGGGCATTCTCCAGGAGCGACTGAACGGCGTTCAGTTGTTCCGTGGCAGCGTTGACGGCTTCGGTCTTGGCCTCTTCGGTGTCGAAGGTGGCGGCATTGATGCTGTCGAGAGTGGCCTGAGCGGCGGCGACTTCAATGCTGATGCTGTCGACAGCGGCCTGGGCCTGTTCTGCTTCTGCCTGAAGGGCGTCTACGTTGGGTTTACTGCCGCAAGCGGCAATCATCAGGGCTGCGATGAGTCCTAAAAACATTCCTAACTTTTTCATTTGTTCGTTTTTGTTTTGTGTCTTCGGCCCGGGAGCCTCCGACGGGTTAATAATCGTGACAAAGGTAGGAGTATTTTCAAATAGGTTGCGCACGAAAAGGTTTAAATAATGTTGAACGGCCATAAAAAAACAAGGAGTGTCTCCCATGGAAAGCACTCCTTATTATATTTATTATAATATAATGTATCGGATGGCTTACTTATTGAGTTCTCCGGTAATGATGGAAACGCGGTTCTTTTCGTTCACGCTGAACGGCTGTTCGGTGTCACCCTTGGCCGAAGCCTTGATACGGTTGGCATCGATACCCTTCTTTACCAAGAGGTTCTTGAGATCCTGAGCGCGCTGCTGCGAGTACTTCATGTTAATTTTCGGGTTACCGGTCTGCACGTCGGCATAACCGATGATGTCAACCGTAGCAGTGGGATTGTCCTTGAGGTATTTCACCACTTTGTCCACTTTCACCATTTCCTCTGCCGTCACTTCGGAAGAACGGATGCTGTAGAAGATGTTCTCCTTCAAAGGTTCGGGCTTGGGTTCGGGTTTAACCACGGGAGCGGGAGCCGGTTTGGGTTCGGGCTTAACCACGGGGGCTGGAGCCGGAGCCGGAGCGGGTGCAGGAGGCGGAGGCAGCACTACGGGCTTCTTGGCCTTGTAACCGAACTTGTACTGCAGGCCGAGCATTGCCGTGGCTTGCCAGTCGTCGCTGTTGGACTGCTTCGAGTTGAAGCGGTCGCTGAGGTTGTTGAAGTCGCACTCCAAGTTAATGCCGAAGTGTTTCGACACGTTCAAGTCTACCTGAACACCGACGCGGAGGTTGTGGCCCAGACGGTCGTGCGGCCACGCCAAGGGAGCCACGTTTCCCAACTGGTAGGTGGAGATGAGGTTGTTCACCTGCTTGTTGTGCCAAGCGTAGTTAAGACCGACACCACCCACGAGGACGAGATTGAAGAAGTGGCTTTCACTGCCCTTCCAGAACAGGTTGGTCAGGTTCACCAACAAATCGGCGTCCACCGTGTAGTAATTCCAGTAATACGTTTTGTCACCGACTCCGGCGGCATTGTTCGTCGGGACGGGCAGGCTTAAATTTTTGAAAGCGCCCTTGTCGCGCCATCCCTGAGCGTGCAGGCGTCCGCCCACCACAGGATTGTAGTAACCACCGAAGGACACGGCACCAATAGGCATCACGAGCTTGGTGAAATCATAGTTGGTAAACGTTACTTGTCCGCCGCCCTGAAGGCCAACGAAGAAGTAAGGTGCGGGCTCATAATCCTTGTCGCCACCGGCGGCCTGAGCCTGAGGCACGCCCAGCACGAAACTGGCGGCCAGCATCAATAGCATGCTTAGTTTCTTCATACGTATGTAATCTTGAGTTATCTATTCGGATTCAAAATGATTAACAAAAGTACAGTTTTCTACCGAACCGACCAAACGGAATTGCATTTTTTTTCGAAAAACCTGCTTTTTGACACCTTCCGGCGGCCTTATGTACTATCGCAACCTGCAAAAATGACCTGGCAAAACGAAAAGCAACGCCATTCGAACGATGGGTGTTTTCCAAATCAGAACTGTATTCTCCGAAGCGGCGCCTCGAAAATTAGAAGTGGGACTTCTGTTCTCAAAGACGGCGTTTATGCGCCGCGGGACCAAAGCCACACCAATATCGCCACTTGCGCCCACAGGATGAGCGGCACACCGATACGGAAATTCTTGTGCAACGTCTTATGATGGAACGTGCGCATGCCCAGCCACGCGCCTAGCGAACCGCCAATAAGGGCCACACCGAGCAACGTCGACTCTGGGATGCGCCACAAACGGCGTTTGGCCTTATACTTGTCTACACCATAAAGCACGAAGGCGACGGCGTTGGCAATCAACAAATATATGAGAATCGTTTTTTCCAAAAAACTGCGGTTTTATCGGGAACTTTAGGCATCTTTGCCGCGTCCGGAAGATACTATTTTGAAGAGTTTGTCGGAAGGACGCACCTTGGCCGGCACTTTCATGGAAACGTGCTCGCCCTGATGAGCCGTTTCGACCGTTTTCAGTTCGTAACGGATGTCATCGGCCGTAAAGAAGAGTATACCCGTCGTAGGACCAGTGACACAAAGGTTGTCGCCCTGATGTATCTCGGCAGCATCAATGGAAAACTCGGCCACGCCCAGTTTGGAATAGTACTTCACGCCGCGTCCGACGTAGACTTTCTTCTCCGTGGCACTGGAACCGTAATCCTTGTTCCACTCGCCCAACGTCTGACCAAGATAGTAGCCGTCCCAAAAGCCCCGGTTGAAAACGGTGGCCAGACGTTCGTCCCATTTATCCTTGATTTCCCCGGTGAAACCGCCGTTTATTACAGCGGCAACGGCTTCCTTGTAACACTTCACGACGGTGTAAACATACTCCGGCCCGCGGGCACGGCCTTCAATCTTAAAGACACGCACGCCGGCCGCCATCATCTGGTCAATGAAGCGGATGGTCTTGAGGTCCTTGGGACTCATGATGTACTTGTTGTCCACATCGAGTTCCACACCCGTCTCGCGGTCACGCACCGTGTAACCGCGCCGGCACACCTGAAGACAGGCCCCGCGGTTGGCACTGTAGCCCAAATTGTCGAGACTCATATAGCACTTGCCGCTTACAGCCATACAAAGCGCCCCGTGGCAGAACATTTCGATACGTATGCGCTCCCCGCTCGGACCACAGATATTCTCCGTTTCGATGACGCGGAATATCTCCTGAACCTGCCGCAGATTCAGTTCACGGGCCAGAACGACGACATCGGCATAGCGGGCGTAGAACTTCAGCGCCTCAATGTTCGAGATGTTCAACTGAGTGGAAAGGTGTACCTCCTGGCCAATGTCACGGCAATACTGCAAAACGGCCACATCACTGGCGATAACCGCCGATATTTCCGCCGTTTTTGCCGCATCGCAGATCTGACGCATCAACGGCAAATCCTCGCCATAAATGATGGTGTTCACCGTAAGATAGCTCTTCACGCCATGGCTGGCGCACACGGCGGCTATTTCGTGCAAGTCAGTAATGGTGAAGTGCGCGGCCGAATGGGCACGCATGTTCAAACTCTCAATGCCAAAATAGATGGAATCGGCCCCGGCCTGAAGGGCTGCACGAAGCGACTCCCACGAACCGGCAGGCGCCATAATCTCGAAATCTTCGGGACGAAGACCGGTCAAATCGATGTTTTCTATTTGTCGGGGCATCTTTTATTGACTTGTTCTATTATATAATTTACTTGCGCATTTACTCCGTCAGCCGTCGGCTAAGATAGCGCACGGGATACCATGAGGTAAGCCAAGAAATGGCAAGCACAGTAACAAACACCACAATAAGGTCCGTGGCATGGACGCTAACCGGATAGGCATCCACAATGAATGTGCCCGATTTGTCACCCAACTTAATCAGCCCGCACGTCTGCTGCAGCCAACAGAGGAAGAGACCGACAACGATACCCACCAATGCGCCGAACAGCGTAATCATGCGTCCTTCGAAGAGGAACACCTTTTCTATGGCCCGGTCGTTCGCCCCAAGATCGCGCAAGGTGCGCACATCGTTCTGCTTGTCGATGATAAGCATGGAAAGCGAGCCCACAATATTGAAACAAGCTGCCAGTAAAATAAACACCAGAAAGATAAAGGCCATGTACTTCTCCGTTTTCATGATTCGGAACACGTCCTCCTGCTGTTCGTATTGGTCGGCCACGCGAAATTGTTCGCCGGCCAATTTCTCCAAGCGCCGTTTCACGGTTTTCACCTTGGCTTCGGGACAGAGTTTAAGTTCCAATGCCGATATTTGCCCTTCTTTCTCGAACATTCGCTGTGCAAACGACAAATCACAGAGCAAATACTCCTGGTCATACTTCTTCTGATTGACTTGGAAAACCACTCCGGCCGAATTGAGTTCGTCCTGATTGAAGCCTTCGGTGGGATTAACCATACTGACCTCAGCTCCGGCACGCGGGGTAAAGATTTCAATCGGGTCACTGAAACTGCTTCCCATATTAAAATACATCGCCAGCCGGATGCCGGGGACACCGTAGTTCAAAACGTCGGCTCTAAGCACGAAACGTCCGGTGCCATATAAGATACTATCAATGCCGGTACACCGGGCATAGTTCTCGTCCACACCCATCAGGGTCACCATGGCCTGTTGTCCCCCGTAACGCGCCAAAGCCTTGTCTTCGAGTACGGCACTGGCCACTGCCACGTCACCGTCCTGACGAATGGCTTTTATTACCGGGGCGGAGGCATCGAACGTCTTCCCTTCAACGGGCATAACCTTGAGTTGCGGGTCGAACGACGTGAAACACGAGGCCACCAGTTCCTGAAAACCGTTGAACACCGAGAGCACGCACACCAACGCCGTTGTCGTCACCGCCACACCCAGAGCAGAGATGAACGATATGACATTGATAGCGTGGTGACTCTTTTTTGAAAAGAGATAGCGCCGCGCGATGTAGAACGGAAAGTTCATTTATTTTTTCAGCAGTTCGTCGATGCGTTCCAGATAGTCGAGCGTATCGTCCACGAAGAAGCGCAGTTCCGGAATGATACGCAGTTGGTGACGCAGGCGTTTGCCTAAGTCGCCGCGCACTTGGCGCACATTTTTCGAAATGTTTTCCACAATCTCTGCAGCCCGCGCCGACGGAAACACGCTGAGATAGGTATTGCAATAGCTTAGGTCGGGACTCACGCGGCACCGGCTCACGGAGACGATGACGCCGGGCATGGCCTTGGTCTGCAGCAGGAACATCTCGCCCAGTTCCTTTTTGATGAGGCGTTCTATGCGTTCTTGTCGTGTTGTTTCCATATCGCTTAACTTATTTGGCTGCCGGGTTTCACCTCTTTGTCCACAGAGGTCACGCTGAGCGAGCCGTCCCAGTTCTGTGCACTGAGAATCATGCCTTCGCTCACCAGTCCGTCGCTGAACTTGCGCGGCGGCAGGTTGGCAATGAAGCACACCTGTTTGCCCACCAGTTCTTCGGGGTTATAGTGTTGGGCAATGCCGCTCACGATGGTGCGGCCGCCCATGCCGTCGTCGATGTCGAATTTCAGCAGTTTGTTCTTTTTGGGCACTTTCTCGCAGGCCCGCACCAAACCGACACGGATATCCAGTTTGGCAAAGTCGTCGATGCTCACAGGGTCTTTCACCGGTTCGGCCTGCGCCTTCTCGGCTTCCATTTCCTTCTTGCGCGCTTCGAGCCGGGCCATCTGCGGAGCGATGTCGGTGTCTTCAATCTTGCTGAACAGCAGGGCCGGCTCGCCCAACCGGTGGCCGGCGGGCAGGATGTCGGTGCGTCCCAGGTCGCCCCACACACATTCCTTGATGTTGAGCATCTGGCGCAGGCGCTGGCTGCTGAACGGCAGGAAAGGTTCGAAAGCAATGCTCAGGTTGGCCGTCAGCTGCAGGCTCAGGTTCAGGATAGTCTTCACGCGTTCCGGATCGGTCTTGATGACTTTCCACGGCTCGCTCTCGGCCAGATACTTGTTGCCGATGCGTGCCAGTTCCATGGCCTCCTTCTGGGCGTCACGGAAGTGGAACGTGCCCAACAGTTGCTCCACGCGGTTCTTCACGTCCTGGAACTCGCTTATGGTCTGGCGGTCGTACTCCGTCAGTTCGCCCACCTGGGGCACCACGCCGCTGTAGTATTTCTTGGTCAGTTGCAGGGCACGGTTCACAAAGTTGCCATATACGGCCACCAGTTCGTTGTTATTGCGTGCCTGAAAATCTTTCCACGTAAAGTTGTTGTCCTTCGTCTCCGGGGCGTTGGCTGTGAGCACATAGCGCAGCACGTCCTGTTTGCCGGGGAAGTCCTTCAGATAGTCGTGCAACCACACGGCATAGTCGCGCGACGTCGAAATCTTGTCGTCCTCAAGGTTCAGGAATTCGTTCGACGGCACGTTGTCGGGCAGGATGTACGACCCTTCGGCCTTGAGCATGGCGGGGAACACGATGCAGTGGAACACGATGTTGTCCTTGCCGATGAAGTGAACCAAGCGCGTGTCTTCGCTCTTCCACCATGTCTGCCAGTCGTCGGGTCGCAGGTCGATGGTATTGCTGATGTAGCCGATGGGAGCGTCAAACCACACATAGAGCACC
>CAMZHB010000061.1 GCA_947306605.1 uncultured Prevotellaceae bacterium
CGGGACTGTGGCCATCACGTCCTCCATCTGCTCCTGCACGCTCGTGGCGTTGGGCTGGCGCTGCCAGCCGTGGTACTGTGTGCCGTCGTAGGACAAATAAATGAAATACCTCATCTCACGGTGATGTGGAAACAGCTCTGTTTGGCCTCGTATTTCACGTAGCACGTGCCCTGGCGGCGCAGGTCGTTGAGCACTTCGGAGAGCACGTATTTGAGGGTGTCGTTGCGCGTGGGGCGCACGGCCGGGCCGTCGGGGTCTTGCACGGGCACGTAGTGCAGATAACTGATGTCGAAGGTGGTGCCGTGGCAGTGACAGCTCTGTTCGGAAGCGTTGCGGTTGTGGCGGCGCAGTTTGTCCACGTCTTCCTGCGTGCGTGTCATCGACGTGACGAGCAGTTTGCTGGGCGGGATGTGCTTGACGTACTGCGAATCGAGGAAATTGCGGGCGATGCGTTCGAGCAGCATCTGGGCGCGGGGCACCAGGTAGGGGATGCTGCTGTAGAGCGTCTTGATGTTGTAGTAGGGGTTCAGTCCGGCATAGACGAGGCGGTCCTTGCTGTGTTCGGCGGCCTCACGGTTTTCAATGACGTCCATGCCCAACCGCTGTGCCGTGGCCAACTGCACGGGGTTGATGTCGGGGAAGCAGTCTTTGTAACTGCTCACGCTGTAAATCTTGTGTTTCTGTCCGTTGGCGCCGGCCATGAGGTCGCGGTGCAGGTACAGGGGAGCCAGCAGGACGGAGTCGGTCAGCCGGGCCTGTTCCATAATGGTGTCGACGACGGCCACCTCGCTGCGCTCGCCCGATAGCATCCGCGCCACACGCGTCACCACCGAGGGAAAGAGCAGCCGCACCACGAAGAGTACGCCCACCACTCCGAGGAAGAACCGCACGAAATGGCGTTTCTCGATTTTATCGGGCCACAGGATATGGTTTTTGTAACGTATCATCGGGGAGCAAAAGTACAAAAATAAAATGGAAACACCTCATTCCGTCCCCCGAAACTGTCGGCTTGCCCGGTGTTCCACTTTTCCGTGGCGTTAACAGTGTTAACGTGCAGTTTTAACATTTCGGAAAACGGAGACGGCGTTCCGGCTCTCAAAAGCGGCGTTCCGGACCGCAAAAACGCCGCTTCAAAATTTTGAAACGCCGCCTCTGATTGACGATTTCCAAATGTTGTGTTTTCCAGTCGTTTTCAAAGTGTTAAATCCGTGCAGGCAAAACCTTCCTGTAGTTGCTGTTTTGGCAACTATCGGGAAGGGCGAGGAAAAAGAAAATTTTTTCGATGTTTTTGTGAAATGTTTCGCGCGCAGGCGTGCGCTGTGCGCAGAATTTTGTACTTTTGCATGGGTAGAATCGAAAATACCGCATGATAGAGAAACATATCATTCTGGAAGACGTTGACCCTGCCGTGTTTTACGGTGTGCAAGGGGCCAACTGGCGTATGGTGAAGTCGCTCTTCCCGAAACTGCGCCTGATGGCGCGCGACAATGTAGTGAAGGCCATGGGCGAGGACGAGGACCTGCAGGTGTTCGAAGAGAAAATGCGTGCGCTCGTGACCCATCAGACCAAGTACAATGCGTTGTCGGAAGAGGACATCCTGGACATTCTGCGCGGTCAGAAAACGCATGCCGAGAGCGGTGAGGACGTCATCGTGTACAGCACGAGCGGCAAGCCCATCCGCGCCCGCAGCGAGAACCAACTGAAACTGGTGGAAGCCTTCGAGGGCCACGACCTGACCTTCGCCGTCGGTCCGGCGGGCACGGGCAAGACCTACACGGGCATCGCCCTGGCCGTGCGTGCCCTGAAGCGCAAGGAGGTGCGGCGCATCGTCCTGAGCCGTCCGGCCGTGGAGGCAGGCGAGAAGCTGGGCTTCCTGCCCGGGGACATGAAGGAGAAAATCGACCCTTACCTGCAGCCGCTCTATGACGCGCTGGAGGAAATGATACCGGCCGTGAAACTGAAGGAATACATGGAGACGGGCGTCATCCAGATTGCCCCGCTGGCGTTCATGCGCGGCCGCACGCTGAACGATGCCGTCGTCATACTGGACGAGGCGCAGAACACCACCACGAGCCAAATCAAAATGTTTCTCACCCGTATGGGCATGAACACAAAAATGATCGTGACGGGCGACCGCACGCAGATAGACCTGCCGCCGTCGCAGCGCTCGGGACTCATCGAGGCGCTGCGCATACTGAAGGACGTGCCCGGCATTGCCTTCGTAGAACTGACACGCAAGGACATCGTGCGCCATAAACTGGTGACACGCATCGTGGAGGCTTATGAGGCCGAGGCCAAACACCGCCGCGCAGAACAGACCACTGAGAATAAAACGAACGAATAAATACAGAATCATTATGAACAAAGCATTAGTAAGAACCGATTACCATTTTCCCGGACAAAAGAGTGTGTATCACGGCAAAGTGCGTGACGTGTATAATATCAATGACGAGCAGTTGGTAATGGTGGCCACCGACCGCATCTCGGCGTTCGACGTCATCCTGCCCGAAGGCATCCCCTACAAGGGACAGGTGCTCAACCAGATTGCCGCCAAGTTCCTCGATGCCACGACGGACATCTGCCCCAACTGGAAACTGGCCACGCCCGACCCGATGGTGACGGCCGGCGTGCTGTGCGAGGGCTTTCCCGTGGAAATGATTGTACGCGGTTACCTGTGTGGCAGCGCCTGGCGCGCCTACAAAAGCGGCGTGCGCGAGATCTGCGGCGTGAAACTGCCCGACGGTATGCGTGAGAACGAAAAATTCCCCGAACCCATCATCACACCAACCACGAAGGCCGAAATCGGTGAGCACGACGCCGATATCTCGAAAGAAGAAATACTGGCAAAGGGTCTGGCTACACCCGAAGAGTATGCTGTGCTGGAGAAATACACGCTGGCCCTCTTCAAACGCGGTACGGAAATCGCCGCCAAGCGCGGACTCATCCTCGTGGACACGAAGTATGAGTTCGGCAAGCACAACGGCACCATTTACCTGATGGACGAAATCCATACGCCCGACAGTTCGCGCTACTTCTACAGCGAAGGCTACGAGGAAAAGTTCAAGGCCGGCGAACCGCAGCGCCAACTCTCGAAGGAGTTCGTGCGCGAATGGCTTATGGACAACGGTTTCCAAGGCAAAGCCGGACAACAGGTTCCGGAAATGACGCCGGAAATCGTGGAGAACATCTCCAACCGCTACATTGAGCTTTACGAACACATCACCGGCGAACGCTTCGAGAAGGAAACGGTGGGCGACGTGGCCGAACGTATCGGTGAAAACGTGACGAACTATTTGCAGAAATAAAAATGAGACGCTCCCTCATAGTTGTCGCCCTGTCTGCCTTCCTGTTGCTCTTGGGCAGTTGCAAGGAGCACTATTCCGACGGTGAAAAGGTCGGGACGCTCATCGAATTTGCCAAGTCGGGCCTCATCTGGGACTCGTGGGACGGCCGGCTCAACCTGACGCAGACCGGTATGAACACGGCCGGCGCCCCGTTTGAGTTCTCGCTCGACAACGACCGCACCGATCAGGATTCACTCATCAGTCTGTTGCAGCAGGCACAGGTGGAAGGCTGGAAAATCAAAATCAAGTATCACCGCGTCCAAGGCTGGAACTGGTTCTCAAACCGTGGCCGCTTCAATTACTTCGTGGACGACGTGACGGTGCTTGACAAGAACTTTGCCAATGTGTTCCGCAATGCCTCCGGCGAGAGGCAAGGCCGCGTGGTGGACACGATTTATGTAGTTATCGACAAATCTGAAATACGCAAGAAGTGACCTGATGGGTTACGCCCAGGAAAACATCAAGCCCTATGATGCCACGGCCCCGAAAGGGGAACAGGTGGAACGCATGTTCGACGGCATCGCGCACAGCTATGACCGTCTGAACCATCTCCTGTCGTTCGGCATCGACCGTGGGTGGCGCCGCAAGACGATCGAGGCCATGCTGCCGCTGCCACACGACGAGATACTTGACGTGGCCACGGGTACCGGTGACTTCGCCTTACTGGCTTGCCGGCGGTTGCAGCCGCGACGGTTGGCGGCCACCGACATCTCGGAGGGAATGATGCAGGTGGGGCGCGAAAAGGTGGCGCAGGCCGGACTGGATGACGTCATCCGTTTCCAAAGGGAGGACTGCCAGGCCCTGAGCTTTGCTGATGCGTCGTTCGACGCGGTGACGGTGGCTTACGGCGTGCGCAATTTTCCCGATTTGGACCGCGGGCTGCGCGAGATGTGGCGCGTGCTGCGCCCCGGCGGCCATGCCGTGATATTGGAACTGACGGCACCACAGTGCTTCCCCATGAAGCAACTCTTCTGGGTATATTCCCATGCCGTGATGCCTCTGCTGGGCCGCCTGCTCTCGAAAGACCGTAGCGCATACACCTATCTGCCCCGAACGATGGAGGCTTTTCCTCAGGGCGAAGTGATGGAGGGCATCCTGCGGAAGGCCGGGTTCGGCGACGTGACATTTAAACGCTATACGTTTGGCTTGAGTACCATGTACCTGGCCCGCAAATAAACAGAGAACAATGAAAACCTACGGACTCATCGGCTTCCCGTTGGGACATTCGTTCAGCCGCGCCTTCTTCACCGAGAAGTTCCGGCGCGAGGGGACGGATGCGCAGTATCTGAACTTTGAGCTGCGCGCCATCGACGAGTTGCCGCAGGTGTTGGCCGCCCATCCTGACCTGTGCGGGTTTAATGTGACCATTCCCTATAAGCAGCAAATCATTCCCTGGCTGGATACCCTGAGCGACGAGGCCCGGGCCATCGGTGCCGTCAACGTGGTGCGTGTGACCCACGAGGGAGATGCCGCGGACGAGAAGGCGTATAGAAAAAACGAAAAGGCGTTTAGGGCGGACGAAGTGCCTTCTCTGTGGGACGACCCGTCGCGTCCGTGGCGTCTGACGGGATACAATTCCGATGTCATCGGCTTCATGGACTCTATCCGTCCGTTCCTCGCTCCGCACCATTGCCGGGCGTTGGTTCTGGGTACAGGTGGGGCTTCGCAGGCCGTGACTTATGGCTTGAAGCAGTTGGGACTGGAGGTGAAACGTGTGAGCCGTACGCCGCATGAAGCCGTGTGGGGATATGCTGACGTGACACCAGACGTGCTTCGTGACTATACAGTCATCGTGAATTGCACACCGCTGGGCATGTATCCCAAGACGGACGTCTGCCCGCCGTTGCCCTACAATGTCATAGGCTGTGAGCATCTGCTCTACGACTTGGTATACAATCCTGAGGAAACACTGTTCTTGCAGAAAGGCCGTGAGCACGGCGCTACCGTGAAGAACGGCTTGGAAATGCTTCACCTGCAGGCATTGGCCGCTTGGAAAATTTGGAACGAAACGAAATAGAATGAAACAATATCTGCTGCGTTGTATATTACTCCTGCTGCTTGTACTGCCTTCGGGCGGTCGGGCGGAAACCAAGGTGTGGCAAGCCGACGAAGTGCCCATGGTGCACCTGCAAGACGCCCGCCGCTACGTTTGTAATCCCGATGGCGTGCTTTCGCAGGCTGCCGTGGACAGCATGGATGCCCGTCTGTTCCGACTGGAGCAGACCAAGGGCGTGCAGAGCGTGGTGGTCGTGGTGAAACGCGTGGAGAACGGTGACTGCTATGACTTCGGCATGAATCTGGCCCGCAAGTATGGCGTGGGCAGCAAGACCCAGAACACGGGACTCATCGTGGTGCTCAGCACCGAAGACCGTCGTTACTATGTGCTGACAGGCTACGGTTTGGAAGGCGCGTTGCCCGATGCCGTCTGCCGGCGCATCGAATACACCTACATGGACCCGTTGCTCAAACAGGGCGACTGGGACGGCGCCATGAACGCCGGGATACGTGCCTTGTGCGGTTACATTGAGAAAGACCCGGAAATCACGGCTGAAGTTTCCGGCAGTGGCGACGATACGGCCGGTGCCGTGGTAGGGATACTGTTGCTGACAATCTTTATTCTGGCGTTTTTATTTGTCATCGTTTGGTCACGTTTCCAGCAGTGCCCGAAGTGTGGCAAACGGGCTTACACCAGAACGGGCGAGCACTACCTTTACACACGTGACGGCTGGGATTATTTCCGCGTGACGCAAGTGTGCCAAAGTTGCAAGTACACCGAAACGAAAATCGTGCGCCGGCCTCATCGCGACGACAGCGACGACGGACTCATGGCCGGTGCCGTGCTTGGCTCCATCCTCAGTTCCGGACGAGGTGGTGGCGGTTTTGGCGGTGGCTTCGGAGGCGGTTCCTTCGGCGGAGGCGGCTTTGGTGGCGGAGGTGCCGGCGGCGGATTCTAATAGAAATAATGATTAACAATTTAATAGTAAAAAACTGAAAGTTATGAAGACATTATCGAAAGGCGCCATTGCGCTGTTAGTGATTGCCCTAGTGGCATTTGGATTGATTAGTTGGTACTTCTCGACGAAGAACGCTCTGGTAAGCGTGGACGAAGGTGTTTCGACCGCATGGAGCAATGTGGAAAACCAATACCAGCGCCGTGCCGACCTCATCCCCAATCTGGTTGAGACGGTGAAAGGCTATGCCAAGCACGAGGAAAACACCTTCAAGGAAGTGGTCGAGGCCCGCGCCAAAGCCACGCAGATTACGGTAGACCCGTCGAACATGACTCCCGAGAAGATGAAGGAGTTCCAGGCCGCCCAGGGTGAACTCGGCAGTGCCCTCGGCCGTCTCATCGCCGTCAGCGAGAATTATCCCGAACTGAAGGCCAACGAGAACTTCAAGGACCTTCAGGCCCAACTCGAAGGCACCGAGAACCGCATCAACGAGAGTCGCCGCAAGTTCAACGAAGCCGTGCAGGACTATAACCTCAAGGTGCGCCAGTTCCCCTCCAGCATCGTCGCCAGCATCGCAGGCTTCACCACGAAGGCCAAGTTTGAAGCCGAGGCCGGCAGCGAAAAAGCCCCCAAGGTTTCGTTTGACTGACGCTAATGGCAAAAATGAAGACTTATGAGTTGATTCTTGGGCTTGGCGACAAGAAAACAAGACAACAAAAGTACTCAACGATAGAGGCGTATAAGATTGTAAATAACTTGATATGTAGTCGCTTTGGCGGCGGCACGATTTATGAAAACCGGGGAGTGTACACGTACGAAAACGGACAAATCGTAGTTGAGACGTCGCTCCGCATTTGTTTGCCGTTTACGAATGACGAGGCTGTCAAGGTTTTTGCTGATAATTTAAAAGAAATGTTTGATCAAGAGACGGTGATTATACAGTCTTTGGAGGTAACTAATATATAACGAAAACTACCTATTGATGGACAACAGTCAAAGATACATGCTTCGCGGAGTGAGCGCTATGAAGGAAGACGTTCACAACGCTATTAAAAACATCGACAAAGGACTTTATCCGCAGGCGTTTTGTAAGATTATTCCCGACATCTTGGGCGGCGACCCCGACTACTGCAATATCATGCACGCCGACGGTGCCGGCACCAAGTCGTCGCTGGCCTACATGTATTGGAAGGAGACGGGCGACCTCTCCGTCTGGAAAGGCATTGCGCAGGATGCCCTCATCATGAACACCGACGACCTGCTTTGTGTGGGTGCCGTGGACAACATTCTCGTGTCGTCCACCATCGGCCGCAACAAGATGCTTGTGCCCGGTGAGGTCATTTCGGCCATCATCAACGGCACCGATGAACTGTTGGAACAGATGCGTCAGATGGGCATCGGCATTTATGCCACAGGCGGCGAGACGGCCGATCTGGGCGACCTGGTGCGCACCATTGTGGTGGACAGTACGGTCACCTGCCGCATGCGCCGCAGCGATGTCATCAATAACGCCAATATCCGGCCTGGCGACGTCATCGTGGGCCTTGCTTCTTTCGGACAGGCCACCTATGAGACGCAGTACAACGGCGGCATGGGTTCCAACGGTCTCACCTCGGCACGCCACGACGTGTTCGCCAAATATCTTGCCGAGCGTTATCCCGAGAGTTACGACCGTGCCGTACCCCAGGAACTGGTCTATAGTGGCCGTTATCGCCTGAGCGATTCCGTGGAAGGTGCGCCTGTCAATGCCGGCCAGCTCGTGCTCAGTCCCACGCGTACTTATGCCCCGGTGGTCAAGCGTCTGCTCGACCTCATGCGTCCGCGCATCCATGGCATGGTCCACTGCACCGGCGGGGCGCAGACCAAGGTGCTCCATTTTGTGGGTGACCGCTGCCGTGTCATCAAGGACAACCTCTTCTCCGTGCCGCCGCTTTTCCGTGCCATCCAGCAGGAGAGCCAGACCGATTGGCAGGAGATGTACAAGGTGTTCAACATGGGTCAC
>CAMZHB010000062.1 GCA_947306605.1 uncultured Prevotellaceae bacterium
CTGTTTCGGCATTGGCGTCGATGGACTTGATGCCATAAGTCTTGGCCTCGGCATGTTCGTTGAGAGCCATGACGGAGAAGCCGCCTTCGGGCAGGTCGTACGGCAGACAAACCACGCGGATGGAGTTCATCGGCAAGTCAAAGGCAAACTCGTTGTCAGGATTGATGGAGCTCACCTCGATCATGTTCCATACGGAAGCGTCTTCATCCGTGTGGGCGAAGTGCACAATCTGCATTTTGCTTTCGGCGGCGTGGAGAGGATGAGCGGCCACGTTGGCGCTGTCGGCGGAGATGATTGACATGCGGCCGGCCTTGTAGTACTCAATCGTGAAGGGAGCCGGTTCAGTTGAAGCCAGGAACGGAACGGCGCCGCCGTCACCGGGATAGTGGCCGATGAAGTGGTTGGTACCCATGTTGCGGATGGCCACGCAGTCGGTGCCTTCGATGGGCTCGAAGCGCCACATGGCGTACGGGTTGTACTGGTAGTTCGCCAGTTCGTTCTCGGAGTCGTAAAGACCGAAGTTGATGTTGTCGCCCACGCTGGTCTTTTCCATATACATGGCCTGGTTGACGGCATATTCGCGGTCGCCTACGTTGACAATGAAGTACCATACGTTGGGCTTGAACGTAGTCAGCTTGCTCTTGAAGGTCTCAATGGCCTTGTTCAGTTCAACGATGGCAGCGTCGAGCTTGGCCTTGTTGGGACGGTCAACCTCGGCAGCGGCCGTGATGTTGTCGATGGCCGTCTGGAAGGTGGTGATGGGCTCTTCTGTGGCGAAGTAACCGATGCCTTCGCCCACCTCAGCCTCGTCGGAGAGCTTCTGGGCTGCTTCCTGCAGAGCGATAAACTCGGCCGGGTCGGCCACAAGAGCACGCAGGGCCTTCACGGCAGCGTTGAGTTCTTCAACGTCTTCCGGCGTCGACTTGTTGTTGTTCAGGATAGCACGCTTGGCGATGATCAGATTGTTCAGTTCTTCTGCGGCTTCCTTCATGCCATCCACGTAAGAGTACTGCGAGTTCTCCTCGTTAATCGTGTATTTGTACATCTGGAATTCGCCCAAAGCATAGTAGGCGTTACCGGTGTAAGCGTTTGTACCCGAACCATGGCTGGAAGCAAGCGTCGTGTTCACCAGGAAGCGGATATAACGGTATTCGGCACCCAAGTCAATACCGTTGGAGAAGTATTGCGCGGGATTGGAAGCCGGATATGCTTCGTTGAGGTTCATAATCTTCGTCCACTGATCGTTGCTGCTTGTCGGGTCAATACCGAGATCATCGTCATTTGTGGCATAAATGGTCATCTGAGTAGGAACAAACTGGGTGTTACCGCCATCTTGACGGGGCTGGAACTCATAGATGAAGTTACGCTGCGGAGTGAGAAGATCTACTTGCAGATTATGCACTGCACCATAGTCGGACCAGCTGTAGATGCTGTGGAAGTAGGTAGTGGGGTCACCATCGATCAGAGCGGCTACGTTGCCTTCGGTTTCATTATTGGTCTCTGGGACGTTGCAGGAGAGCTGGTCGGCGTCGAGGATGAGTTTGTCGGAAATCTCGTATGCGAAGCACATGTTGTAATTCTCCGTAGCGATGTCGAGAGCTTCTTCCAGGGCGGCGTCGAGCACGAGCTGGTGCTTGGCGGCTTCAAGGTCTCTGATGAATTCTTCATCGACTTTGCGCAGGTGCCATCTGGAGGGTTGGGCCGAAGCGCTGCCCCATTGCATCAGTTTACTGCCGACTCCGGCACCGTTGTCGTGGCCGCCGCAGTGGTAGCTCGAGGAGTTCAGGGCGCTGTTGATGGTCAGGAAGCCCGACTCATAATGGATGTATTGCAGCACTTCGAGTTCCTTCGATGTCGGAATGGGTTTCGACGTGGCTGAATGGCCTACAATGTATTCTTCCGTACCGTAGTTATAGAACGAATAAGCCACTTCGCCGTTGGCGTCCGTTGTCTTCTTGATTTCGAAGACGAAGTTCGGGTTTTGTTCGGCTTCTTCGTCGAAGGTGCCCCAATAGGCATAGTGGTCGGTCAGGCAGTATACGGCTTTTTCCACGCCTTGGGCGCTATAGAAGCGGTCGTCGGCGCTCAGCCAGTAGTAGTAGCCGTCTTCCACTTGGTTCAGGGAACCCTTCACGGCCACGAGAGCGGCGCGCAGGGCGTCGGCATAGGCTTTGTATTCGGCCTGGGTGTGGTCCTCATACTGGGCCAGCATGGCATTGTCCAAAGCATCCTGGAATGTCAGCACGGCTTCCTCGTCGTACTGGCCGGGGTCGGGTCCCGGGTCGAACGTAAGGTTCAGTTTCGTCACACTGTCCACCAGCTGCGTCAGCAGGATGCCCTGGTCCACGATGTACTGGGCCTCGTAAATCTGCAGCTCGGCCATGGTCCAGAAGCAATAGTTGTGGGTGTCGCTGTTACTGCGTCCGGAGTGTGTCTTGTTGACCACGAAGCGCAGGTGCTGATAGCTGCCGCCGAGGTCGAACTTTCCGGAGTTCCATTCCCACGCATTGTTGTCGCGGGCAGGAATGGGGTTCGTCGGGTTCTTGTCGTTCAGACGGGCTATCTCCTTCCAGCTGTCTTCGTTGTCTGGCGTATTGGTGCCCAGCACGGTCATGTCGCTCGGAGAGTCCCAATAACTGCTGTTTCGGCCCACGTAGGTCATAAATATGGACGAATACTTATTGCCCAGGTCCACCTGGAACCAGTGCGGTCCGTTCACCAGACCGGTGCCGTCTTCGGCCAAACCTTCACTGTTGCTGTTGTAAGCCGAGTGGAAGTAAGAACTCTCGTCTTCGTCAACGAGGGCGTAGACGCCCCCGCCGTCGTTGAGCTGAACGGAGTTCACCGTAATCTGACTGTCGTCAATCAACAGGCCTTCTTCCTCCAGATAGGTCCACACGCCGCCATATTCCTCGTGGAGCGTACGGTTCACCTTAATGTTCGGATTCAGGCTCCAAGCCATACTGCATACCAGCAGCAGGGCCGCCATCAAAGTAAATTTTCTCATATGTTTAAACGTTTATAGTTATTTCCGCTTCAAAGTTACTTTTTTTTTTCGTATTTCTCACTCTTTTTATTTCCATTTTTATTGAGAGACACCCGGCTGCCGGTGTCACCGGTAGTCCGCGGAGCCTTTTGTCATGCCCGGCAGAGCGGCGCGCCATTGTTAAAATACGGGCGGTTTTAACATTCGGTTTTAACAGTTCCGTGAATACAGGCTGCATTTCGGCGCGAAGAAGTCCCGCTTCGGGCCGTAAAAACGGCGTTTTGATAATTCGAGGCGCCGCCTTGGCGCAGCCATTCCAAACAGACATCATTCACAGATACTTACGAATTGTTAATTCTACAACCGTTTCCTTCACACGAAGTTATCAAAACCACAACTTGCGCTGACGGCCGTCTGACTTTTTTCAAACAAATGGGCCTTGCCGTTGGGTGTTTCGCGCGGTTTGCGTAATTTTGCGTTCAAAATGAGGCTGCATCCTTATATAAAACATCTGCTCACCGGCTGCCGGCAACTGGGCGTGGCCCTGTGGCTGGCCGTGCAGGCCGTGGCGGCTCCCGTCAGGCGCAACCTGCTGTTCTGCCTGACCATGCTGGCCATCCACTTCATCTGCGTGTGGCGGCAGACGCAATACGAGGGAGAGGTGTGGCTCCACGTGGAAGAAGTTATCCAGGACCTCTACGTCATCTGCCTTGTACTCACACTGTTGCCCCGGCGCTGGCGCCGTGTGGTGCGCCGTGTGCTTTACGTGGCGGCCTTCGTGCTCGCCGGTTTCGAGGTGTTCCTCACCGAACGCCTGCAGATGCTCTACACGCCCACGGCCCTGCAACTGCTGTCGGAAACCAACCCCAAGGAGACGTCCGAGTTCTTTCTGGCCTATTGCCACGGGCCCGCCCTGTGGCGCACGCTGGCACTGTTCGTGCCGCTGGCCCTGCTGGTGCGGTGGCTGGGCAAACACGGACGGCGGTGGGTCCTTAAGTTGAAACTGCACTGGCTGCTGCCCCTGCTCAATGTGGCCGTGCCCGTGTTGCTCGTCACCGCCACCCTCGACACCACTGAGCAACGCCGTCGCCAATGGCATTTCTTTACCGAAGAGTCGTCCATGCGCACGGAGAAAGCCAAGTGGGAAACCTTCTACACGCCGGCGTGGCGGCTGGCCTGGTCGTGGCACATGCTGCGCGTGGCCGACGGCGAACTGGAAGTACTTCGGCAAAACATGCGCCGCATCAGCGTGGACAGTTGCTCGGCGCGCTGCCCCAACATTGTGCTCGTCATCGGCGAGAGCTACAACAAATACCATTCGCAACTCTACGGTTACCGCCCCAAGACCACGCCCCACCAGCTGCAGATGCAGCGCGAGGGCAGTTTGGTGGCCTTCCCCCACGTGGTGTCGTGCTGGAACATGACGAGCAACGTGTTCAAGCACGCCCTCTCCACCCACAGCCTCGACCAGGAAGGATCGTGGTGCAGCGGCGTGCTCTTCCCCGCCCTGTTCCGCAAAGCCGGCTACCGCGTGGCTTTCCTCACCAACCAGTACAAGGCCGACCGCGGACAGAAAGGCTTCGACTTCAACGGCTCCTTCTTCCTCAACGACCCGGAACTCGACACCCTCTGCTTCGACCACCGCAACACAAGGCTCTACCGCTACGACCGCGACTTCATCCGCGAATATGAGAACTACCGGCCCACCACGTGCAACCTCATTATCTTCCACCTCTTCGGACAACACGAGAAGTACAGCTACCGTCTGGGCAAAGAGGACATTTACTTCACCACCGACAGCGTGCGCCGCCGGAGACTCAAGCGGTCGCAGAAACAGGTGGTGGCCGACTACGACAACGCCACACGCTACAACGACGACGTCATACGCCGCATCTGCGACTATTTCAAGGACGACGACGCCATCCTCATCTACTTCGCCGACCATGGCGAGGAGGTGCTCGACTTCTCCAATATGGAGGGACGCACACCGGCCGAACCGCCCGTGCCCATAGTGGCTTACTACGAATTCGGCGTGCCTTTCGAAATCTGGTTCTCCCCCAAATTCAAAGAAAGCCACCCCGACGTGGTGGCCGAAGTCAAGCAGGCCCGCGACCGGCGGTTCATGACCGACGACCTGCCCCACCTGATGATGAGGCTCGCCGGCATCCACAGCAAATACTATAACCCGCGCCGCGACTTGCTCCACCACGACTTCGACACCACACGACAACGTCTCATCAAGGGACTCTATGACTATGACAAACTGGTGAAAGGCACACCCTTCGACGTCTACGCCAAATACCGCCGCGAACCGGAAACCACCGACCCCGTGAAGAAACCCAATTACAAGAAAGCCAAATGGAACACAAACTGACCCGCCAAGACACCAACCTGCTCAAAGGACTGGCCATCGTGGCAATCATTCTCCACAACTTCTGCCACATGCTGCCGCGCATCGTGGCAGAGAACGAGTACACCTACCACACGTTCAAGAACGTCCAACTGTTGGGCAGTCTGGAGCACGGTTACCACGTGGGCCTCACGCTGCTCTCCTACTTCGGTCACTACGGCGTGCCCGTCTTCCTGCTCTTGAGCGGTTACGGGCTGGTGATGAAATACGAACGCGGAACCATCGGACACATCAGTGTCCGCGACTTCATCTTCTACAATGCACGCAAGTTGTGGCATCTGCTGTGGATTGGCCTGGTGCTGTGGTTCGTGCTTTTCTTTTCCGAACACGGTTTCCACGCCGGATTTCCCACCCGCGCCCTGGCTTCACTGCTGACCTTCACCACCAATTTTATTTTCAAGGAACCTCACTTGCAGATGATCATGGGGCCCTGGTGGTTCTTCGGTCTCATCATGCAGATGTACGTGGTCTACCGACTACTCTTCTACCGCCGCAGCGACGCGTGGTTGCTCGGTGCCGCCGTCGTCAGTCTGGTCCTTTTGGCTTATGCCGTGAGCCGCGGCGAGGAAGACCAGACGTTGCTCAACTATCTGCGCTACAACTGTGTGGGCGAGATGTTGCCCTTCATCACCGGAATCTGGATGGGGCGTCACGGCGTCATCCGCTCGTGGACACAGACGGCCGTGTGCGGCATACTCTTCCTACTCTGCTGTTTCAACGGCTATGCCTGGATTCTTACGCCCGTTTTGCTGTCCCTGGCCTTGCTCCAGCTGGTCACGCTGCGCGGCACGTTGCGCCGGGCGTTGGAAACGCTGGGAGTGCTCTCCGCTTCCATCTTTGTAGTCCACCCGTTGGTGCGTGCCCTCTTCCGGCCGGCCCACATCGCGCCCTCCGAGGCTTACTGGCCGCTGCTCTTCTACCTGCTCATCACCCTGATGGTGGCCATTGTCTATAAGTATCTCAACGACCGCATCCGATTTTGAACCGTCTTCTCCACTGCCTTGAACTGCTGGCCCGGCCCGTGTGGAAAAACGGACTGTTCTGCCTCGTTATACTGGCCATCCACTTCGTCTGCGTGTGGCGGATGGACCAGTGGCAACCCGACTTCTGGGCTCATCTCGGCGGTGTGGCGCAAGACCTCTTCGTCATCTGCCTCCTGCTCCACCTGTTTCCGCGCCTGGCGGGACGCGTCGCGAAGGTTGCACTCTACGTCATCGCCTATTTCACCGCCGCCTTCGAGGTGTTTCTCTACGAGCGGTTCCGCATGAACTACACGCCCACGGCCCTGCAACTGTGGGCCGAGACCACACCGCAGGAAACCTCCGAATTTTTCGCAGCCTACCTTCATGGCCCAGCCTTACGCACCACACTGATGTGCTTCGGCGGGATTCTCTTTCTACACCTCCTGCTTGAAGCTGTCCATTCCGCATCTGGAAAATACAGCAACGCATTTCGCCGTCCGCCGTTAGCCTTCGGTCTGTTACTTACCACCGTACTCGTCGCCGGAACAGCGGCAGCGTGGACCAACCGCGGCTGGATGTGGCGCTATTTCACCAACACCACGTCCACACGCACCGAGATACGCATCGACCTCTTCTATTCCCCCGCCTGGCGGTTGGCCTACAGCGCCAAAATGCTCCATCTGGCCAACGGCGAGCTCGACACCCTGCGCCGCCACATGGACACGCTCCGCGTCGATTCCTGCGCCGGAGGCTGCCCCAACATCGTGGTCATCATCGGCGAGAGTTACAACAAGCACCACTCCCAGCTCTACGGCTACAACCGCGCCACCACACCCTGGCAACGGACCGAGCAACAGGCCGGACGCCTCGTGGCCTTCACCGACGCCGTGGCCTGCTGGAACCTCACGAGCAATGTCTTCAAGTATTCCCTCTCCACCCGCAGCATGGACCAGGAAGGCGCCTGGTGCGACGGTGTGCTCTACCCCGCCCTGCTGCGCAAGGCCGGCTACCGCGTCGCTTTCCTCACCAACCAGTTCCTGGCCACACGGCGGCAGCACAGTTTCGACTTCAACGGTTCCTTCTTCCTCAACGACCCGCAGCTCGACTCGCTCTGCTTCGACTTCCGCAACCGGAGGCTCTACCGCTACGACCGCCAGCTCCTCCGCGAACTGGACAGCTACACCCCGGCCGACCGCAACCTCACCATTGTCCACCTCTTCGGCCAGCACCAGAAATACAGCTACCGCCTCACCAAGGGCGACCTGCACTTCACCGCCGACAGCATCGTCCGCCCCGACCTGACGCGCGACCAACGCCAGACGGTAGCCGACTACGACAACGCCACCCGTTGCAACGACGACGTCATACGCCGCATCTGCCAGCGCTTCAACGATGAAGACGCCATTGTCGTCCACTATGCCGACCACGGCGAGCACGTCTACGACGACACCCTCGTCTGCGGTCGCATCGGAGCCAACCCGCCCTCCGCCGTCGTCGCCAGGCACCAGTTTGAAGTGCCCCTAACCGTCTGGTTCTCCCCAAAATTCATGACCGCACACCCCGACCTGGTCCGCAGGGTGCAGACAGCCAAGGACCGCCCCTTCATGACCGACGACCTGCCCCACATGATCATCGCACTGGCCGGCATCAGCTGTCCCTACTACGACCCGCGCCGCGACTTGCTCAGCGACAGTTTCAACACCCGCAGGCCACGCCTCATCAAACGGCAGTACGACTACGACCGACTCGTGACGAAGTGAACCGACCGCTCTCCGAAAAAACAGAAGTGGGACTTCAAACATTTGAAGTCCCACTTCTGACTTTTGAAACGCCGCGTCGCAGTTCCGGAACGTCACCCCCGCGCGACCCGGTCCCGCCG
>CAMZHB010000063.1 GCA_947306605.1 uncultured Prevotellaceae bacterium
TCGAGCTTTTTCTGGCAGCGTGCGATGTGGTCGGGGGCGGCGTCGGTGCGCTCCACCTGTTCGCGCATGTGGTAGATTTTTAGGTTGAGGATGCACAGGCGGTCGATGGCCCAGGCGGGGCTTTCGGTGTTGATGGTGGCGTCGGGACGGACGCTGACGTCACGGTATTTGGTGAGGAAATAGCTGTCGATGCGTTCGACGAGGTCGGTGCGGTCCTGGTTGCTCTTGTCGATGCGGCGTTTGAGGACGAGGGCTTCGGCGGGATCGATCTGCGGGTCGCGGATGATGTCTTCGAAGTGCCACTGCACGGTGTCAATCCAGGCTTTCAGGTAGAGGTCGTTCTCTATGGTGCCTGCGGGGTAGGGGTTGTTGATGGGGGTGTCCACGCTGTCGGTTACGTGGTACGTGTTGATGGCCTCATTGAAGATGGGCTGGCAGAATGCTGTGAATTTCATGACTGCAAATTTTGGTTTTTGTTGTGACAAAGTTAAAGAATAATCTGCAAACGACCCAAGAAAACGGGAGAAAACATTACTTTTGCAGTGATGAAAGTGGTGATTGACGACAAAATCCCGTTTGTGCGCGGTGTGGCGGAGCAATTGTTCGGCGAGGTGACGTACTTGCCTGGCGACGGTATCACGGCGTCTGACGTGCGTGACGCCGACGCTCTGGTGGTGAGGACGCGTACCCGTTGCGACCGTGAGTTGCTTGAGGGCAGCCGTGTGCAGTTTGTGGTCACGGCGACGATTGGTTACGATCACCTGGACACGGCTTGGCTCGACGCGGCGGGCATCGGGTGGACGAACTGCCCTGGCTGCAATGCCACGAGTGTGGCGCAGTATGTGCACAGTGCTTTCATCGTGATGGAGCGCGAGGGCCTGGTGTCGCCTTCTGCCGATGCCGTCGGTGTGGTCGGCGTGGGTCACGTGGGGACGGCGGTGGCCCGGGTGTTGGAGCGGCGCGGTTACCATGTGCTGCGCAATGACCCGCCGCGTGAAGCCCGTGAGGGGGGCACGTGGTCGTCGCTCGCGAGCATTGCCGCCGAGTGCGGCGTAATCACGTACCATACCCCGCTGACGACGGAGGGGCCGTGGCCGACGTTCCACATGGCTGATGCCGCATTTTTCGACCGTTGCCGCCGGCGTCCTGTCATCATCAATGCGGCGCGCGGCAGTGTGGCCGATACGCCGGCGCTGCTCGCTGCGCTGGAAACGGAGACAGTCCGCGCTGCCGTGGTGGACACGTGGGAGCACGAACCTGAGATATCAAGGGAACTGTTGGAAAAAGCATTCCTTGCCACACCGCACATTGCGGGCTACTCGGCCGACGGCAAGGCCAATGCGACACGGATGGCATTGGAGGCGGTGTGCCGGCATTTCGGTCTCCTGACGGAATTCAGCATAGAGCCGCCGGCATTGCCCGAGGGTATGGTGACGGCCACTGATGGCGACGAACGTGCGTTACAATTGTACGACCCACGGCACGACAGTGAGGCGCTGAAGGCGCACCCCGACCGGTTTGAATGGTTGCGCGGAAACTACCCGTTGAGAAGAGAAATATAAGGATATGACAGTGGCGGGGTGAACACCGAAGTTCACCCCGCCACTGTTGTTTTGTCAATCTAGTTCCATGCCATCCCTGACGTGGGCCACTTTGCGTTCGCCCTGCAGGGCGTAAAGGAGTGCCAGACCGAACTCCACGGCGTGTCCGGCGCCGCTGGCGGTGATGAGGTGACGGTCCTGCTCGACGTTGTGGCCGGAGAGGATGTAGTCTTTCATCTCACCGGTGCAACTGTGATGCACGGCCACGCGGCTGCCTTTGGCCACACCGTAGCGTTGGAGCACAGTGGGGGCACCGCAGATGGCCCCAACGAAGCGCCCGCTGTCGTAGTAAGCTTTCAGGGCTTTGCCCACGGCCTCGCATTCGGCCAGATTCACGTAACCGGGATAGCCGCCCGGCAGGATGAGGGCGTCACCGTCCATGATGTCGATCTCCTCAAGCAGGCAGTCGGCTTCGACCACCACGTCGTGCGAACTGGTCACTTCGATGTTTCCGCTGATGGATACAGTGTGGATTTCCACGTCGGCGCGGCGGAAGACGTCGATGGGTGCCATGGCTTCCACGGTTTCAAAACCGTCGGCTAAGAACATATAGACTTTCATCGTTGTGAATGGGTTATTAAAGTTTGACGTTATTCGTTACACTGTCTCTCCCGTGAGCAGCCGGGTAAGTTCCGCCATGCCTTCGGAGGCTGTTTTGCGGATGAAGGTGACGTCGGCCATGTGGGCGTCCACGTCCTTCGGGTCGATGAGGTAGATGGGTACTCCGGAACGCACATAGTGCACCAGTCCGGCGGCGGGATAGACGTTGAGCGACGTGCCTATTATGACGAAGATGTCGGCCAGCGAAGCCAGCGTGGCGGCCACGTCAATCATGGGTACGGCTTCTTGGAAGAACACGATGTACGGCCGCAGCAGACTGCCGTCTTTGGCCAACTGTCCCGGCTGTACCTCAAAGTTGTCGCGGGTCAGTGTCTCAATGCATGTGGGGTCGTCGGGATTGCGGCTCGAGGTTACCTTCATCAGTTCGCCGTGCAGATGGATCACATTGGTACTACCGGCGCGTTCGTGAAGGTTGTCCACATTCTGCGTGACCACGGCCACGTCGAAGTGATGCTCCAATTGGGCCAGAAGTCGGTGGGCGCGGTTGGGCTCGACATCAAAGAGCTGACGTCGTCGCTCGTTGTAGAAATTGTTGACCAGCACGGGGTCGGCCAGCCAACCGTCGTGCGAGGCCACCTGTTGCACGGGGTATTTCTCCCACAATCCGCCGGCATCGCGGAACGTACTGATGCCGCTTTCGGCGCTGATGCCCGCGCCTGTCAATGCTACCAGTTTCTTCATCGCAAATGATTATACCGCGAAAATACAAAAAAACAACAGAAAATGCGCTGGACAAACAATAAAAATAATTTTCAATATGACATTTTTCTGTATTTTCGTCTCACACACGATGTCCAAAGAAGGATTTAAACAATAATTAGCGCATAAAAGTGTGACACTGTTGAAAAAAAGTCGTACTTTTGCGCTCTCATTAAAAAAGAAACATCAGAAAATATGGACAAATTAAGTTACGCCTTGGGGCTTGGCATCGGTTCACAACTGCGTGACCTAGGTGCCACCGACCTTAATGCTAAGGACTTTGCCCTGGCTGTAGCCGATATGATAGCCGGCCGCAAACCCGCTGTCGACGAAGGCGAGGCCCAGCGTTTGGTAAACCAGTTTATCCAGACGGCCGAGACCCGCAAGCATCAGGAGATGACCGCCAAGGGTCAGGTGCACAAGGAAGCCGGTGAGAAATTCCTTGCCGAGAATGCTAAGAAGGAAGGCGTGATGACGTTGCCCAGCGGACTGCAGTACCAGGTGCTCAACGAAGGTTCCGGCCGCAAGCCGAAAGCCACTGACCAGGTGCGCTGCCACTACGAAGGAACGCTTATTGACGGCACCGTGTTCGACAGCAGCTACCGTCGCGGTGAGCCCGCCGTGTTCCCCCTCAACGGTGTCATTGCCGGTTGGACAGAGGGCGTGCAGCTGATGAGTGAAGGCGCCAAGTATCGCTTCTTCATCCCTTTCAACCTGGCTTACGGCCCCAACGGTGCCGGAGCGTCCATTCCTCCCTATGCCGCGCTCATCTTCGACGTGGAACTCATTGAAGTGCTTTGAAAACGGAACGAATAACTCAAAAATAATATTACAACAGAATGAAAAAGTTAATGATGATGGCCGCAGTGGCCATGATGGTTCTCGGTTCCTGCCAAAAGAACGCAGGCCCCAGTGCAAGTTTGAAGTCTGACCTTGACACGCTGAGCTATGAACTCGGTATGGCCAATTCCCAAGGTCTGAAAATGTATCTGGCTAACGCCCTTGGTGTAGACACAGCCTACATGGGCGAATTCTACAAGGGTCTCGTGCAGAGTGCCAATGCCGGTGACGACAAGAAGAAGGCTGCCTACTTTGCAGGTATCCAAATCGGTCAACAGCTCGGTACCCAGATGTACAGCAACATCAATTACCAACTCTTCGGCGAGGACAGCACCCGCACGATCAGCATGCGTAACTTCCTGAGCGGTTTCATTGCAGGAACGGAAGGCAAGAACGCCGTGCTCAACATGGACAGCGTCAAGAAGAATGTGCAGAAGCACTTTGAAGGCTACCGTGCCAAGCAGCTCGAAAAGCTCTACGGTGCCAACAAGGAAGCCGGTGAAAAGTTCCTGGCCGAAAATGCCAAGAAGGAAGGCGTGAAGACCACTCCGAGCGGCCTGCAGTACAAGGTGCTCAAGGAAGGTAACGGCCCCATTCCCGCCGACACCAACGTGGTACTCGTGAAGTATGAAGGCCGCCTCATCGACGGCACCATTTTCGACAGTTCCGAGAAGAGTGCTGAAGGAAAACCGACGGAAATCCACCTCAACCAAGTGGTGAAAGGTTGGACCGAGGCACTTACCATGATGCCGAAGGGCTCAGAGTGGGAAATCTACGTGCCGCAGGAACTTGCTTACGGCGAGCGTGAGCAAGGCGACAAGATCAAGCCTTATTCCACGCTGATTTTCAAGATTCAATTGGTAGACATCAAGAAGTAATTTCATGAAACTACACACACTATTAGTTGCAGCCATGGCCATGCTGGTCGTGGCTGCTCCTGCACAGAAGAAGGCCAAGAAGACGAAGAAGGTCGCCAAGGTAGAAGCCGTGCAGCCCAAGGTCGACACTGTCAGCCTCGATGTTTTCAGTTACGCTATGGGTATGGCCCAGCAGAATGGCCTGAAAAAGTATCTCGCCCAGCGTCTCGACGTGGACACCATTAACGGCATGGGTGATTTCCTGCGTGGCGTGAAGGAAGTGTTCGCCGCTCCGCAGGACAAGAAACTGGTGGCCTACAGCGCCGGACTGCAGGTAGGTTCGCAGATTTTGGGACAGTTCCTGAAACAGCTCAACCAGCAGATTACCGGTGAACAAGACAAGGACTTCATCGACGTGGCGAAGTACAAGGATGGTTTTCTGGCCGGAGTGACTGGAGAGAACGCCCTGATGTCGTTGGACAGCGCCACGCAAATCACCAGCAAGCAGATGGAGTACTACAAGGAGCAGGAAATGGAGCGCAAGTACGGTGAAAACCGTGTTGCCGGCGAAGAGTTCCTCAAGGCCAATGCCAAGAAGGACAGCGTCGTGACCCTGCCCAGCGGCCTGCAGTACAAGATTCTGAAGGTCGGCGAAGGTCCCAAGCCCACCGCCAACCAGACCGTGAGTGTGAACTACGAAGGCACCCTCATCGACGGCACCGTGTTCGACAGCAGTTACAAGCGCGGCAAGCCCGCCTCCTTCCGCTGCAACCAAGTCATCAAGGGTTGGACCGAAGCCCTGCAGCTGATGCCCGTCGGCTCCACGTGGATGCTCTACATCCCGCAGGAACTGGCTTACGGCTCGCGTGAGACAGGCGGTCTGATCAAACCTTTCTCCGCCCTTATATTTAAGGTAGAACTGCTTGGCATCGAAGAAGGCAAATAACCTTGCCCCGTTCATATCAGTAAACGCTGACGGCGTGTCGGATGGATTCCGACACGCCGTTGCTTTTATCACTGCTGCAAAACGGCCGCCATTCTGGCTCTCCGGGGAAAGAGGCCCGGTTCCGGGGTGCAAAGGTGGGACTTCGGGCTGCAGAAACGGCGCTTCAAATTTTTGAAGCGCCGTTTTGTATGGGTGATGAGAATGGCTTAAAGCTGTTGCATGTCGTTGAGGCGTTTGTAGTAGCCTCCGAGTTCGAGAAGTTTGTCGTGGGTGCCTCGCTCGACGATGCGTCCTTCGTGGAGCACGCAGATCTCGTCAGCGTTCTTGATGGTGGAGAGGCGGTGGGCGATGGCAATGGTGGTGCGCGTCTTCATGAGCCGGTCGAGGGCTTCCTGCACGAGGCGTTCGCTCTCGGTGTCGAGGGCTGAGGTGGCTTCGTCGAGGATGAGGATGTCGGGGTTCTTGAGGATGGCGCGGGCAATGCTGATGCGCTGGCGCTGTCCGCCGGAGAGTTTGCATCCGCGGTCGCCCACGTTGGTGTCGTAGCCGTGTTCGCTCTCCGTGATGAATTCGTGGGCGTTGGCAATCTTGGCGGCTTCAACGACCTGTTCCATGGTGGCGCTTTCGACGCCGAAGGTGATGTTGTTGAAGAAGGAGTCGTTGAAGAGGATGGCTTCCTGGTTGACGTTGCCGAAGAGGCTGCGTAGGTCGGCGATGCGGAACTGGCGGATGTCGGTGCCGTCGAAGAGAATCTGTCCCTGCTGCACGTCGTGGTAGCGCGGCAGAAGGTCGACGAGGGTGGATTTGCCGGAGCCTGACTGGCCTACGAGGGCGATGGTCTGGCCGCGGCGGAGGGTGAGGTTGATGTTGTGAAGCACGTCCTTGCCGTCCTGGTTGTAACGGAAGGTGATGTCGCGCAGTTCGATGCTGTCGTGCAACGGGTGGATGGCAACGGGATCGGCGGGTTCCTTGATGGGATTTTCAGCTTTGAGAATCTTATTGACGCGCTCCACGGAGGCCATGCCCTTGGGAATGTTGTAGGCTGCCTTGGAGAAGTCCTTGAGCGGCTGGATGAGGCTGTAGAGGATGACCATGTAGAAGATGAAGGTGGGGGCGTCGATGCTGCTGTTGTTGGCGAAAATGAGTGTGCCGCCGTACCAGAGCACGAGGACAATGAGCACAGTGCCGAGGAACTCGCTGGTGGGGTGGGCCAGAGCCTGACGCAGGTTGACCTTGATGAGCAGCCGGCGGTTCTGGTTGGTGCAGTCTTCGAAGCGACGCTTCATCTTGTCTTCGGCGGTGAACGCCTTGATGATGCGCATGCCGCCGAGGGTCTCTTCCAGCTGTGACATGATTTCGCTCCACTTCGACTGGGCTTCGAGCGAACGCTGTTTCAGTTTGCGCACGATGCTCGAGAGGGCCCATACCAGCAGGGGCATGACGAGGATGGCGAAGAGGGTGAGCTGCCAACTGGTGTAGAAGAGAACGCCGAGGTAGCAGACGATGAGCACGGGGTTCTTGATGAGCATGTCGAGCGAGCCCGTGATGGAGTTCTCGATTTCCTGAACGTCACCGCTCATGCGGGCGATGATGTCACCCTTGCGCTCGTCGGAGAAGAAGGAGAGAGGCAGGGTGACGATTTTACGGTAAATGCTGTTGCGTATGTCGCGGATGATACCGGTGCGCAAAGGTACCATGACACCGGAGGAGGCAAAGTAGCAGAACGTCTTCAGCAGGGTGGACACGATGAGGAAGAGACCGATGTACAACAGGGTGCGCGAGGGACCGTAGCGCTCCATGAGCTGTTGTGTCCAGTAGTAAAGGTTGTTGATGAGCGTGTCCTTGAACGACGTGTCCTGTGCGCCCCATTCGATAAAGTGGTAAGTGCCCTTGTTGATGCCGAAGAGGAGTTGCAGCATGGGCATGAGCGACATGAAGGAGAATACGTTGAGTACGGCCGAGAGCAGGTTGAACACGAGCGAGCCGATGAGGTAGCCCTTGTAAGGCCAGGCGTAGGTCCGGAGGATGCTGAAGAATTCTTTCATTGGAGCAATAGTGGCGTTGATGATTTATTTGCGCCCGAAGTCGGCGGGTATTTCTCCCCACCGCGCCGTGTCCCATTTCAGGAGCGGTGAGGGATAATTGTTGGCTTTGAGCCAGGCTTCGGCGCGGACGATGCGTTCGTGCACCGTGGCCGTTTTGGCGTTATGAATCAGGGTGGTCTTGCATTTCTTGGCCTTCACCCAAAGTATGGCGTTGCGGCTGTCGCTGTAAATAGTGCGGGGCCGGCTGTCGCGTGTGAGCAGTGCCATGGCGTGGACAATGGCCAGAAACTCTCCTATGTTGTTGGTGCCGCGCACCGGCCCGTAGTGGAACAGCTGTTGCCCGGTCTGCAGGTCTACACCGCGGTATTCCATATCGCCCGGGTTTCCGCTGCATGCCGCATCCACGGCTACGGCATCGGCCTGCACTTCCATGGGCAGGGGCAGCACGGTGTCGTTGCGCCAGTAGGGCGGATTGGTCACAGCCTCAGATGTTGCTTTCGGTTTGGCCTTCGTCCGTGGATTGCGCTCGGGCGGCCCGGCGGCCAGTGCGGCTTCGGCTTCGGC
>CAMZHB010000064.1 GCA_947306605.1 uncultured Prevotellaceae bacterium
CTGCCAAACTCGATATGAACGAGTTCAATCACATCGCCGACCTGCCTTTCACGGTGAAACAAGTGGTCGAAAACCTGCGCAAGGGGCAGGGCAGCATCGCCTTCAGCGGGCAGGTGCACCAGTTCTACCTGCTCCGCGACGCCATAGAGAAGGTGTTGAAGTGAACATCGCCTCCGGCGGTCGACGCTTTTGGCACGGCCGTGTTAAAACGGTTAAGAGGCGGGACTCCGGGTTCCCGAAGTGGGACTTCTGCGCGCAAAGGCGGCGTTTCAAAATTTTGAGACGCCGCCTTTGTTTTGTTAACTTGAAACATGAAAATCCCGGGTCTCACGGCGTGAGGCCCGGGATGGACGGGGGATGGCCAATTATAGGTGGAGATAGAGCTTGACCGTCTGCACATAGTTTTCGAAGGCTTTGCGCCCCGTGTCGGTCATGCGGCACACGGTGCGCGGCTTTTTGCCTTCGAAGGTCTTTTCGACGGCTATGTAGTCGGCTTCGCGCAGTTTGTCGATTTGTACACTCAGGTTGCCCGCTGTGGCCTGCGTCTGCTCTTTCAGATAAACGAAGTCGGCTTCGACCGCACTCATCAGAATACTGACAATGGCCAACCGCAGTTGCGAGTGCAACAGGGGATCGAGCTCTTTCATTTCTTAACGTTGTATTTGTGGTTGAGATAGTGGCCGGGTATCACCATCATGACGAGCATGGCCACGCCCATGCCAGCCAGCGACCAGAAGGAGTAGTTGCCAGCGAAAAACAGGCTGAGCATCCATATGGCGATGCAGAAACCGACGAGCGGCAACCACGTCACCAGGGGTTCACGGATGATAAGCCCGGTGGTGCTGGTGCCGATGGACGTGAGGATGAGCACGAGCGGCATGATGTAAATGGCCGGCATCTTCAGCAGCCAGAAGAGGATGCCCAGTAGGCCCAGGGCGATGCCTGTTACACACCACAACTTGTTGACGGTGTCGCCCGTGTAGGTGGTGATGGTGGGCTTGTGGCGGCGGCTGACCCAGTAGCTCAACGGAAACCCGATGACCGGCACCAGCCACCAGAGGAGGTTCCAGTGGGCGTCGCGGGTAACGAAGCAGGCCACGCTGGTGGCGATGGCAATGGCCACCGTGGTCCAGCCCCACACGATGAAGCTGTCGCCCGAATGGACACCGCTGGCTTCTTTCGTCTTTTGAATCATGTTTGTGATGACTTCGAGACTTTCAAGGCCCGACATCACTTTCTCTTCTTGTTTCAGATTTTCATTTTCCATTTTTTCTTTTGTTTTGTGTCCACTCATTCGTCTGTCATCGCTTTGCCGGCTTCGGACAACAGCCGCTTTTATGAACGGTTTATAAAATAAACCACAAGGGTCAAAAAAGAGTGATTGTCCTCACGGGAGTAACGAATCACGATGCAAAGGTAAACAAGTTTATTTTATAAACCAAATTTTCGGACAAGTTTTTTTGAAAAAAAATTTTCCGGCAGGGCCGGGGACGTATAAACATAAAAAATCGCCGTTTCAACGAAACGGCGATTGATTGACAGTATTATCTTTCCAAATCAGTTCTTGACACTCCGGAGATATGAGAACAGGTAAAGCACTCCTATAATCATTACCGCGATGGCTCCGATTTGTCCGAAACGGTCGCTCATGAAGCCCATGACAAGGGGGAACACGGTCCCGCCGAAGATACCGGTAATCATGAGACCGCTGACTTCGTTCTGCTTGTCAGGTATTTGTGTGAGGGCATTGGCATAAATCAGTGCGAAGATGTTGGAGTTGCCCAGACCTACGATGGCAATGGCCAGGTAGAGCATGCCCTTGCTGGCTTCGAAGCAGAGCAGGCACATGCCAACGGCCAGAAGTATGAGGGAAATGCCGAAAAACGTACGTCCTTTCATCACTCGCAGGATGGCCGAGCCGGTAAGGCTTCCGATGGTACGGAAGATGAAGTAGAGCGAAGTGGCAAAAGCGGCTTCGTTCAGTGTCATGCCCAGCCGTTCCATCAGCACTTTGGGCGCGGTGGTGTTCACACCTACGTCAATGCCCACATGGCAGATAATGCCGATGAACGAGAGAAGCACAATGGGAGTGCCCAACAGCGTGAAGCATTGTTTTACGCTGGAAGGCTTGTTCTCCGGTTGGCTCTCTTCGATGGGCATCATGCCAAGCAGGAGTGCCGTCGCAGTAGCAATAACCAGGAAAATAAGGAAGAGCACGCGCCAGTCGTAGCCGGCCGTAGGGATGAATCTGGTGGCACCCCACATGGCCAAGTAAGGGGCAATGAACGAAGCGATGGCTTTTACGAATTGTCCGAAGGTTAGGGTTGACGACAGGTTCTTGCCTCCTGTGACTGAAGCCACGAGGGGATTGAGCGACGTCTGCAGGATGGCGTTACCGATGCCCAGCAGTGAAAAGGCCGTTAGCATGATGCCGAACGAGTATCCCAACAGCGGTAGCAGAAGGGATACGACCGTTAATAACAATGATAGCATCACTGTTTTCTTCCGCCCTATTTTGTTCATCAACATTCCGGTGGGAATGCCGAAGATGAGGAACCAGAAGAATACCATCGAAGGAAACAGGTTTGCTGTGGCATCATTCAAAGCAAAGTCAGCTTTTACATAGTTTGACGCTATGCCCACGAGGTCAACGAATCCCATGACGAAGAAACTGAACATCACGGGAATCAGGACAAATTTTGATTGCTTCTTCATGATTGAAATGTCATTAGTTTTGGAAACAACGTTTCTTTTCAGTTAGGCGTTCAGTTATTCTCAGGACGCAATTTACGAACGACGGCACCGGTGCGCCACATTTCGCTCTCGCGCATTTGGCGGAGCTCCTCATTGAGTTTTTCGCGGTAATCGGCCTTGGAGTTGCTGTCGATGCTGATTTGTGCTTCCTGTCCGCTGGCCACGCTCTGATAGAGGCGTTCCATGACGGGTTTGATGGCGTCGTGGAAGGGACCCATCCAGTCGAGGGCACCGCGTTGGGCGGTGGTGGAGCAGTTGGCGTACATCCAGTCCATGCCGTTCTTGCCGACCATGGGAAGGAGCGACTGCGTGAATTCCTCGACGGTTTCATTGAAGGCTTCGGAGGGGCTGTGGCCGTGCTCGCGTAGCGTTTCGTACTGGGCGAGGAAAAGGCCTTGAACGGCTCCCATGAGGGCGCCGCGCTCGCCAGTGAGGTCGGAATAGACTTCACGCTTGAAGTCGGTCTTGAACAGGTAGCCGGAGCCAACGCCGATGCCGAGGGCGAGGGTACGCTCTTCGGCGTGGCCAGTGGCGTCCTGATAGACGGCATAGGAGCTGTTGAGGCCGCGGCCTTCGAGGAATAGAGTGCGCAGGGAGGTGCCGCTGCCCTTGGGGGCTACCATGATGACGTCGATGTCGGCGGGCGGGATGATTCCGGTGCGTTCCTTGTAGGTGATGGCGAAGCCGTGTGAGAAGTAGAGGGCGTCGCCAGCCTTGAGATGTTTCTTAATGTTGGGCCATTGGTCAATCTGTGCTGCATCGCTGAGGAGCATGCAGACAATAGTGCCGCGCTCAGCGGCTTCTTCGATGGAGAAGAGCGTTTCACCGGGAACCCAGCCGTCGGCGACGGCTTTTTCATAGGTCTTGCCCGGACGCTGGCCCACGATGACGCGGAAGCCATTGTCGCGCAGGTTGCAGGCTTGGCCCGGTCCCTGGATGCCGTAACCGATGACAGCGATAGTTTCGTCTTTCAGCACTTCACGTGCCTTTACCAATGGAAATTCTTCGCGGGTGGCCACCTCTTCGATGACGCCGCCAAAATTAATCTGTGCCATTTTCTGTGATATTTTTATGGTTATTTGTTTCTGTTTCTTTGAATGTGACAGCACTGTGGCATACGGTTTCGCCCGTGCCTTTCTTGATCACAATGTGCCAGTCTTCCTCTCCGGCAGGCTCCATGAAGAATTGGAGCATTTCATCGCAGTAAGTTTCGGAATTGTAGGCCATCTCAATGCGGCAGACTTCCCTGTTCTCATACATGTTCTTGGGGAAGGCGTCGAGGATGAACTCGATGTAGCGGATGCTGTTGACGTGGTTGTTTTCGTCGATATCGCTGTAATAGGTTTGGCGCATGGCTGCGGGAGCGTCTTGAGCAACGCGAATACGGCTGAATGGACGTATGTCGCAGGGACGTTCCATTTCGATGTATGGATCGAACGTGTGTCCGAAGAGTTCGTTAAGAGCCTGTGGACGCCGTGTTTCGGAGTCAATCATGGCCCAAATGGTAAAGACACGTCCGATGATGTGTCCCTCGGCATTGGCCACGTCGAAGCAACGGTCAGTGAAGAAGCGGTAGTATTTGCGAACCCATGTGGAAATGGTGTAGGTTTCACCGCGGCGGGGCCATTCGTCCATCTCGAAAACAACACGTGAGAGTACCCACAAGTAGCGGTGTCCGTCTTTTTCCAAACGGTCAAAGCCGCGTGCCCCGGCATGGTTTTCGGCACAGGCCAGCACGTGCTTACCCAACACGCCCCACGAGAGACGTCCCGTGAAATCGTCGTCGAAGGGTTCGACCGTGTATGTGAATGAATCGACTTTTTGCATGGGTCAGGCTTCGTAGCGCTCTTTACGCTCTGCGAGGTATTCGTCGAGCAACTCACGTTTGTTCTTGGTAATGGCAATGGCACCAGAGCGCACATATTGCAATACGCAGTCCCATTGCATCAGTGTGTGGAAGAGTGAGAGTATCTCTTCCGTCATGCCGCCTTTGGTTACAATGGCATAAGTGGGATTTACCTCCACAATCTTGGCGGAATGGATGCGGATGATTTTGGATATCTCGCGGTGTTCAAGCATTTTTTGCGTGCTCAGTTTAAAAAGCGCCGTCTCTTGTATGAAAATGTCGTCGCTGACGAAGAATTGGGCGCGCACCACACCGATTTTCTTCTCAATCTGTCCCACCATCTTGTGAATGGTGGCTTCGTCGCAGAAGCAGGTGATGGTGTAGCGGTGCAGTCCCTCGATGCTGGAGGCCGACACGTTGAGGCTCTCGATGTTGATTTGCCGGCGTGTGAAAACCGAGGTAATCTGGTTAAGCAGACCTGCCACATTCTCTGAGAATATGATGAGAGTGTAAAGCGTTTTGTCTTCCATATCCTTTGCTTATTTGATTTCGAGAAGCATGTCGTCCACGTCGTCGCCCGGACAACACATGGGCAGCACATTGTCTTCCTCCATGACGGCCACTTCCAACAAGTACGGTCCTTTGGCCGAAAGCATTTGGGCAATGGCGTTGTCGAGCTGTTCGCGTTCCGTCACCAGAGTGTAGGGGATGCGGTAGGCTTCGGCAATCTTGCCGTAGTCGGGGCTGAGCATGTGGGTGAACGAGTAGCGGCGGTCGAAGAAGAGTTCCTGCCACTGCCGCACGTTGCCCAGATAATTATTGTTCAAGAGAACGACTTTTACGGGGCACTGTTGTTCCATGATAGTGCCTAGTTCTTCGATGGTCATTTGCAGTCCGCCGTCACCCACGAAGAGACAAACGGTGCGGTCGGGCCGGCCGAAGGTGGCGCCAATGGCTGCAGGCAGGCCAAATCCCATGGTACCCATGCCGCCCGATGTGACGATGCTGCGCTTCTCTGTGAAACGTGAGTAGCGGGCAGAGAGCATTTGGTTCTGGCCCACATCGGTCACTACGATGGCCTTCTCATGGCTCTGGGTGGCCACGCGTTCTATCACTTCACCCATCTTGACCGGTCCTTCTTTGGGGAATACTTCGGGTTCTATGACGAGGCGTTGTTCTTTGTCCTTATATTCGTTGAAACTGTCGCGCCAGGCCTGGTGGTTATTTTCCTTTACCAAGGCAGTGACGGCTGACACGGTTTTCTTGCAGTCGCCCAGCACGGCGAGGTCCACGGCGATGTTTTTGTTTATTTCCGACGGATCGATGTCAAAGTGGATTTTCTTGGCCTGACGGGCATAGGTGCTTATCTTGCCTGTGATGCGGTCATCAAAGCGCATGCCGATGGCTATGAGCAAGTCACACTCCTGTGTTTTCACGTTCGAGGCCAGACTGCCGTGCATGCCCAGCATGCCCATGTTGAGCGGATGGTTTGTGGGCAAGGCAGAGAGTCCCAGCAGGGTGCATCCTGCCGGCATGTCAGCTTTTTCGATCAGTTGGCGCACCTCTTTTTGTGCCTCGCCCAGTTCCACGCCCTGTCCGATGAGCACCAGAGGTTTCTTGGCGGCGTTAATCATTTCGGCAGCCGCTTCTATGCTTCCCGGTTTTGTGGGAGGCACGGCTTCATATCCGCGTTGGAAGCCCACCTTCTTTGGCACGTATTCCGCCGTTTCCACTTGGGCGTTGCGCGTAAAGTCGAGCACCACTGGACCCGGTCGTCCGCTGCGGGCAATGTGGAAAGCCAGGCTCACGGCACGTGTTATGTCTTCGGCGCTGCGTATCTGGTAGGCCCACTTCGAAATAGGCTGTGTCACGTTTACGATGTCGCATTCCTGGAAAGCGTCCGAACCGAGCATTTGGGCTCCCACCTGTCCGGCAATGACCACGATGGGTGTGCTGTCGAGCATGGCGTCGGCGATACCTGTGACGGTGTTGGTGGCTCCCGGTCCGCTGGTGACCAGGCAGACGCCCACTTCGCCGCTGACGCGGGCAAAACCTTCGGCGGCATGGACAGCGCCCTGTTCGTGCCGTACCAGAATGTGATGTAGCCGGTCGCTGTAGTCGTAGAGTGCGTCAAATACGGGCATGATGGCACCGCCGGGGTAACCGAACAGTGTCTTTACTCCTTCGGCCACCAGACTGCGCATCAGTATTTCTGCACCCGATATCTTTGTTCTTGTCATTTCTTATTTTGAGTCTTCTGAGTTCTCCTGTGAGTTAGTCGATCACTCTGACACCGCCCTTGTCGGCGCTGGCCACCATCGAGGCATAGATGCGCAGGGCTTTCGACACCTTGCGGTTGCGGCGCAGTGGCCAGACGGGCCGTGCGGCCAGTTCCTCATCAGTCAGTTTCACTTCGATACTGCGGCTGGGCAGGTCGATGACGATGATGTCGCCGTCTTTGATTTTACCGATGTTGCCACCTGCGGCCGCTTCGGGCGAGATGTGTCCGATGCTCAGTCCGCTGGTGCCGCCGCTGAAGCGTCCGTCGGTGATGAGAGCGCAGGCCTTGCCCAGGTGGCGGCTTTTGATGTACGAGGTGGGGTAGAGCATTTCCTGCATGCCGGGTCCGCCCTTCGGCCCTTCGTGGGTGATGACCACCACGTCGCCGCTTTCCACTTGTCCGCCCAGGATGCCTTCGCAGGCGGCTTCCTGTGAGTCGAACACCTTGGCCGGTCCTTCGAAGTGCCAGATGTCCTTGTCCACACCCGCCGTTTTCACCACGCAGCCGTCCTGTGCGATGTTGCCGAAGAGCACGGCCAGTCCGCCGTCTTGGGTGTAGGCGTGTTGCAGGTCACGGATGCATCCCTCGGTGCGGTCAGTGTCTAAGGTGTCGTAGCGGCAGGCCTGCGAACCCATCCGTGTGGTAAACTTGCCCGCCGGGGCACTGTGGTAGATGCTGTCGGCCTCGGGGTCGAGTGTCGGGCCGGTAATGTCGTATTTCTTTATGGCTTCGCCCAGTGTCAGGCCGTCGGCGCGTTTCACGCTGAGGTCCAGCAGTCCGTCACCCTTGGCCAGCTCGCCCAGAATGCCCAGGATGCCGCCGGCGCGGTTGCAGTCCTGCACGGCATACTTCGGTGTGTTGGGCGACAATTTGCACAGACAGGGCACGCGGCGGCTCAAGGCGTCGATGTCCTTCATCTTGAAGTCCACGTCACCCTCGTTGGCCACGGCCAGCAGGTGCAGTATGGTGTTGGTGCTTCCGCCCATGGCAATGTCCAGTGTCATGGCGTTGAGGAAGGCCGGCCGTGTGGCGATGGAGCGTGGCAGCACGCTTTCGTCGCCGTCTTCGTAGTAGGCCATGGTATTCTTCACAATTTGTGCCGCGGCGTTCTTCAGCAGTTGGATGCGGTTCTCGTGGCTGGCCAGAATGGTGCCGTTGCCCGGCAGGGACAGTCCGATGGCTTCTGTGAGTGACTTCATGGAATTTGCCGTGAACATGCCGCTG
>CAMZHB010000065.1 GCA_947306605.1 uncultured Prevotellaceae bacterium
AAAGAAAAAGTTTAGCGATAAGTTTGGCTGTTTCAAAAAAGAGTTGTAATTTTGCACCGCTTTTCGCGTAATCGCTGGCAGGATGCAGAGTTCCCTGTTATGTTGCGCGGAATTAGGTACAATATATAAAAACTCCAAAAATGGAAGACTTAATCAAAGTTGCCGAGCAGGCATTCAACAAGACACCTGAGTTTCCCAACTTCCGTCCGGGCGACACCATCAGCGTGGCTTACAAAATTATTGAAGGAAACAAAGAACGTATCCAGGTGTTCCGCGGCGTAGTGATCCGCATCTCGGGACACGGCGACCAAAGACGCTTCACGGTTCGCAAAATGTCGGGTACGGTAGGCGTAGAACGTATTTTCCCGCTCAATTCGCCGAACATTGACAGCATCAAGATTGACAAATACGGCAAGGTGCGCCGCGCCAAGTTGTACTACTTGCGTGACCTCACGGGTAAGAAAGCCCGCATCAAGGAACGCCGCGTAAACTTGAACAAAGAAGAAGCCTAAAATTGAACAAAACAATAGCAGCAGGGGACAGATGCAACGCATTTGTCTCCTGTTTTTTGTTTGTTTAACTGAAAAAATGAACAAAAACATTGGTTATACAGAGTTTTTACGTTAACTTTGGCAACGAAAACCGTAAAACGCGAGATTTATCGAAAATATTGACCACATATTGCTGGAAGCCATGAGCGACATGCCACCCATCACACTGGACGAGATGGGAAAGATTCGCTTGATGAAACGTACCGACACGAAATTTCTGACCAATAAGGCCGGATTGTTGCGTGTGCTACAGTTGGCGAAGAATGATTACTACGCCCAGGAGATTGACGGCAAGCGCATTGCCCACTACCGCACAACGTACTGGGATTTTGACAAACATGGTTTCTATGTGATGCACCAAAACGGCCACAAACCGCGAATGAAAGTGCGTGTCAGAACGTATGAAGACTCCGACGGATTGACTTTCCTCGAAATTAAACGAAAGGACAACCACGGCAAAACTAAAAAGAAACGTACTCAGGTGAAGTCGCAAACGGAAATCGTAGAAAGCGGCGGCGACAAGTATCTGATACAGCAAACCGGCATCGCACTCGACGAGTTGCACCCTTGCCTGCAAAACTATTTCAAGCGCATTACTTTGGTAAACAAAGCTATGACAGAGCGCCTGACCATTGATTTCGATGTCGAGTACACAAATTTCGAGACTCAGACCAAAACTGATTCCGATAACCTTGTCATTATTGAACTGAAACGCGACGGCATGGTCTATTCTCCAATCAGGCAAATTCTTGTTGACCTGCACATTCACCCAAGCGGATACAGCAAATACGTCATCGGGTCGTGCATGACCAATCCTTCCCTTAAACGCAACCGCCTAAAGGAACGGCTGGTCTATATCAACAAAATCAACCATAGAACGGAACAGTTTACAGAAAACTAATTTATTTATTATGATACTTCTGAATGCAATTTTTGAGACTGTATGCTCCATTCTGACCGGCGTCGAATGGATAGATGTAGAAGGCTTGACCACCATGCTAATGCGCTTTGCATTGAACATGATTGTGGTATGGATTATTGTCCACTTCTTTTATTACAGAAAAAGCAAACGCCGCGACTACTATTTCACCTTTATTCTACTGTCCGTAGCTATCTTCATGCTTATCTACTTGATGGACGGTTCGAAGATGAAGATTGGTGCCGCCCTGGGACTCTTTGCCGTGTTCGGCATACTGCGTTACCGCACGGAAGCTGTGCCAATCCGCGAAATGACCTACCTGTTCTTCCTAGTTGCTTTAAGCGTAGTGAATGGTATGACAGCCAAGGTAAGTCTGGTGGAATTACTGGCCGCAAATGCCGTGTTTGTTCTGGCCGTCGTTTTATGCGAGAGCAACCTGTTGGTGAACCAGTTGTCCTGTAAATTTGTCAAATACGACAACATCGCCCTGATTGTTCCCGAGCGGCGCGAAGAAATGATTGCTGACTTGGAAAAACGTTTGGGCGTAAAAGTTGTCAACGTCGAAATCGGTTCCGTAGATTTCCTGCGCGACACAGCACTGATTAAAGTGTTCTATAAAGGCAAAGGCAGCAACGGCGCCGATGACCTTGTAAAAATGCCTAAAGAATATGACTAAACTTCGTCCCATCATCAGCGCACTGCTTCTGACATGCGCCTTATTGCACATACAGGCCGATGATTTCGGGTTGTGGACAGAGGCCTCTGCATCCCAGAAGTTAGGAGTCTCGGGATTGAAACTGGAGGGTAACATCGGCTTCCGGGCTAACAACCATTGGAAAAGTGTTGACCGTTGGAATGCGGGAATTGGTCTAAGTTACGACCTGCTGCCGTTCCTTGAAGTGGAAGGTGCCTACAATTTCATCTACAACTATTCCCATGCCACATGCGAAGACAAGTATCAAAAGGATGATGACGGGAACATCACAGACAAATGGATTGGTTTCAATGTGGACAACGGCTATTGGCGTACCAAAAACCGCTTTTCTATCAGTTTGAAAGGGAAATGGGATATAGGACGTTTTTCTTTCTCCCTGCGTGAGCGTTATCAGGCCACCATATTCAATCACACATATCTGCGTCAGGACAAATACCGCTTTAACCGTGAGCCAAAGTACATTCTCGACGATGAAGGCGAAATCATGTTCGATGACGATGGGAATGCCATATACGAAACCGATGCCGCAGGAAATCCCGTCTATGACTACACGCTGCAAGAGGGCTCTCCCGAGATTGAGATGGACCGCAAACGTCACAAGACAACTCACTTTTTGCGCAGCCGTTTGGAGGTGGATTACAACATCCGCAAATGCCCTGTCAATCCTTACGTAGCATTTGAAGTAAGTAATAACCTGAACAAAGGATTCTCCACCGACAAACGCCGTTGGAGTGCGGGCGTGAATTGGAAGATCAAGAAAGGCCGGCACCTCAGTATAGGTTATGTTTACAACAATGGAAATGACGATGATGATGACAACCGTCTGCACGCCATTGAAATCTCATACAAGATTAAAGGCCTCTTCAATAAATAAAAAGAGACTTGCCACAATCAACAACTGCTCTGCCCCGTGGTAGAGCAGTTCTTTTTTAAGAATTTCAATACTATTCCTCTGAATTGTCATGAAAAAGTTCATTGTCATCTTGTTCATTCTCTCTGCCATCGTGTCACAGGCACAGACCACCATATCATTCAATCTTCCCTCCAGCCGTATAGACAAATGGATTGAAGCTCACTTTGCTAAAGGCCAAGCGCCACCTTTCTCGTTCACATACGGCAAGCAATTGTCGGCACAATGGCTTAAGAAGTGTCGGTACAAAGCAGAAAAACTTGTTACAACCGAGCCACACACTCTAAAATACCGCTTCACTTACACTGGAGTGCAGGATGGTCTGCAGGTTATGTGTGACGTGAACGGTTACACCGATTTTGGTGCCGTGGACTGGGTAATCCGTTTTACCAATATCGGAGATAAGAATACGGAAAAGGTTGCTAACGTTCGCACCTGCGATATTGCGTTCAAGCCAGTACGGCCTGGAGATTTCAATCTCTACTATGCCAACGGCAGCGAAGCCACATGCGACGATTTTGCCCCACACACCAAGGCATTACACCCAGGAGACACTCTCCGCATGTGTCCTACAGGCGGCCGAAGCAGCGATACTGCATTCCCATTCTTCAATTTGGAATCACCATCTTCACATCAAGGCATCATGGTTGCCGTCGGTTGGACCGGGACATGGTTTGCCAATATTATAAACGTGTCCGGACAGTTACAACTTGCCACTGGCATTCAACGGTTGCATACCTACCTGTTGCCAGGCGAGAGTGTGCGTTCCTCATCGTTGTGCCTGCTTTTTTGGCAAAGCGACAACCGAATGACAGGACATAACTTATTCCGTCGTTTCTTGCTTCAACACCATTCACGCCACATTGACGGCAAGCCTGTCTTTTATCCATTCTTCAACAACTTCAATTGGGGCGACCCTGCCCCGTGTCAGGAATACACTTGCCTCACCACAGATTTTGCCAAGGCCATCATCCAGCGAAACAAAATGTTCGGTCTCATCCAAGACGCCTTCTGGCTCGACGCCGGATGGTACACTCAAGCCGACAACTGGCGTGAAGACAAAGGATGGTACAACACAGTAGGTACCTGGATGGCCGATGAAAGGCGTTTCCCCGGCGGTCTCAAAGACATCGCCGCTGCTGTTCACCGCACGGGAGCCAAACTCATGGTATGGTTTGAACCCGAACGCGTTTACAAAGGCTCCGCATGGGACAACACCCATCCCCAATGGATGCTGAACGACGCCAGCAACAACAGGTTGTACAACTTGGCAGACACCACGGCCCTGGCCTATTTTTGCAAATACATCGGTGACTTTTTGGAGCACAACAATATCGATTACTACCGCCAAGACTTCAACATGTATGCCGAAAGCCTCTGGAAATCGCACGACACAGAAGGCCGTGAGGGCATCACCGAAAACCATTACATTGAAGGGTTATACAAATACTGGGATTATCTGCTCAACCGTTTCCCCAACCTGCTCATCGACAACTGTGCCAGCGGTGGAAGGCGCATCGACTACGAAACCGTGCTGCGAAGCGCTCCTTTATGGCGCACAGACTACAATTACGGCGAGCCTATAGGTTACCAGTGCCACACTTACGGTCTGGAATACTATCTGACGCAACACGGCACAGGTATTTACAGCACAGACCGCTTCGATTCGCGCTCGGGCATGGGCAGCAGCACTGTTTTCAACTGGAAACTTACCGAAAAAAGGCTCTCATACACTGAGATGCAGAAGGTACAAAAAGAGTGTGCTGACATACGTCCTTATTATTACGAAGACTACTATCCCCTGAGCGGGGAAGACCGCCTCACGTCCGACAGTATCTGGCTGGCCTACCAGTTACATCGCCCCAGCGACCACACCGGTTACGTAGTAGCCTTCCGACGGCCCGCCAGTTCCGACTCCACCTACAGTGTACGGCTCTCCGCCATCGACAAGACACGCGATTACCTTCTCATTGACCTTGACAGCAAAAAAGACACCATAGTCAACGGTAACACACTCCACGAAAACCTCGTGCTCAAACTGTCCAAACCACGCAGCAGCCGGCTTATATACTACGAAAGGGTACCGGAGGCGCCGGAAGCGAAACCTAAGAAGAGCTGACAGCCTTCACATTATCCTAAAACACCATTTCTGTCGAAACAAATAGGATATATTTTTCCCTAAATCAGACTTCGAAAAAAACAACTCTGATATTGCATTTCCTAAATGCGTTTTCGGTAAAACGAAAACGCATTTATTTTTTCCTGGGAGCCAATTTGTAATCCCCCGAACAGGTAAAAAACCGCCTACATAGTTTTTTTAACACTATTGTAACAAAAGAAATGAGAGAAAATTGGCATAAAAAAGCAAGAATGTTTAACTTTGCATCGCGAAAGTCTCATAAGGACTGTCGGTCATTTCGTGTGGCCGCCCCTCTGAGGCATACATTCAACGAAAAAAGAAACCTATAGACCAATGAAACAAGTTCTACGCCTATTCACAGCCGGCATATTTGCACTAATCGCCGTCACAGCTTCGGCCGATAGCTACAAATATCTCACTTTCACCAAAACCAATGGTTCTGAAAGCAGCCTATCAATTACCGGCCTCAAACTGACATTCAACAGCGGCGTGTTGACTGCCACACAGAACGGCAACACAACCACATTCAATGTCAGTGAACTCAGCAAAATGAGGTTTACTATGGACGAAGCCATTAACCGCGCCGACGTGAACCGTGACGGCACGGTCGACTCCGCCGACATTGTAGCCGTAATCAAAGAAATGCCCGACGGAGACATGAAAGCCGATGTTAACAACGACGGTGCCATCGACTCAGCCGACATTGTGGCCGTAATCAAGGCGATGAAGTAATAACAGAGATGATTTGGTAAAAGACGTCTATCATGAAAAAAATAACAACTGCCCTGCTCTCACTTTTAGCCGCAGTTACCATGTCGGCACAGAGCATGTATATACATCAGGGTAACGTGGTGACAGTAGTCAACAGCTCAACCGCAGGTGACATGACCTACACCCAAGCCACACTTACCGCCAATGGTGTTACGTTTAACTTGGACGAAGTGGACAGCATTGTCATTCACAACGACGAGGTGCGTACAGACAGTGTCATCATCACTTACGATGAAACTACGGCCAATGTACTCATTCCCGTCCAAGTGGCCAAATACCTTACCACAACTATCAATGGTGCCCACGTGGCCATCGAATCTACTCAAACTGAAGTCGACACCACTGAAACAATCTACGCACTCTGCGGCACAAGTTCCAACGGGTCGTTCTACCAAAAGGGCGTTTATAAATGCACGCTACGTCTCAACGGAGTGACACTTAACAATCCGGACAGTGCTGCCATCAATTTCCAGAACGGCAAGCGCATTGATATCCGTGTAACTGATGGAACAGTCAACAATCTCAGTGACAACGGTGAGGGAGGTGAGCAAAAGGCTTGCCTACGCGTCAAAGGCCATGCCGAATTTAAAGATGCCGGTACGCTCAACATCGCCGCCCATGCCGCCCATGCCTTCAAGAGTGGTGAATATACAAGAATAAGAAGGTCATTCGGTACGCTCAACATCACCTCTGCCGTGAAGGATGCCATGCATGTGGGACAATACTTCCTGATGAACGGCGGCACAGTCAATATCAGCGGCGTACAAGGCGACGGTATCCAAGTGGAATACACTACTAACAAAGCCGATACCCTTAATGGTCAGATGCATATCAAAGCCGGAACTATCAACATCGCCCTTGACGGCAACGACATGGACGGTCTAAAGGCCGACTCCATACTCAGTATTATCGGAGGCAACATTACCATCACCATGAACGGTGACGGCGGCAAGGGCATCAACTGCCAAAGCGCCGATGTAACCAATACCAACGGCGAAACCACACTTACACTGGCTGTAAACGGCAAGATGCTGACCGTTATCGAGAATGGTATGCCCAACAACAAACGTCCCATCTGTTTCAAGACAGAAGAGGACATGTACTTCCACTTTGGCACCATCAATTGCAATACCAAGGATTCAGAAGCCAAGGGTTTGAGAGTCGGAAACAACTATTACTACACGCGTAAGGCTGTCTATAAACTCAATGGAAAGACAGCGACGCCCGATGTTACCGGTGCGATGTACTTGCGCCAAAACTAATAACAAATAAAAACGTGCTGCCAACCAAATGACAGCACGTTCTTTTTATATCCTCATTTATGAAATTAGCTGCCATTGACATCGGTTCCAACGCCAGCCGCCTGCTCATTAAAAAGGTTGACACGGAGTTGCGACAAACCTATAACTCCAACGTACGGCCCAAATTGGATTACATGGCACGCATCCCCGTGCAGTTGGGAATGGATGTCTACGCCAACGGAAGCATCAGTCAAGAGCGTACCGAAGCGTTGGCCCAAGCCATGAAGCAATTCCGCCTCATCATAATTGCATCCAAGGTGAAGCATTGGCGAGCTTGTGCCACGGCGTCCCTTCGCGATGCGTCGAATAGCCAAGAAGTGATTGACAAGGTAGAGGCTGTATCGGGCATTCACGTTGATATCATTAGCGGAGATGAGGAAGCGCGTCTGGTACGCGACTGTTATTTTGCGAAGACCCCGTCAGCACCCTCCAAAATCCTGTTTACCGATGTGGGGGGCGGCAGTACAGACGTGTGTCTTGCCATTGACGGAGAAGTAACCTACACACGCTCATTCCCTGTCGGTTCCATGCGTCTCATTTGTGGCACTATGGAACCCGACGCCCTTCATGTGCTCTCCCGTCTCTGCGATCTTCACGGTCCGCTCCACGTGGTCGGTTCCGGAGGCGGCATCCACAAGATTGGCGAACTTTTTCCCAATGTTAATTGCCCCACGCACATCACATGCGAAACCATTAACCACGCATGCGACGAATTGAATCAGCTCTCGTTGGAAGAAAAAATGACACGCTATCACCTGAAACGCGACCGTGCTGAAAT
>CAMZHB010000066.1 GCA_947306605.1 uncultured Prevotellaceae bacterium
GGTCTTTGAGAGCCGTCAGCACGTCGAGGCGGTATCCCTCGAGGTTGGGGATGGGGGAGCCGGGGCCTACCCACAGTCCGCCGTAGATGCAGGAACCCAGGTGTTCGGCAAACTGGCCGTAGATTTCTTTGTTGATTTTAGTTTTGCCCTGATCGGCATGGATGCGGACTTGTACGTCGCCGGCTTGCAGGGACAGCAGTGGCAGCGTAAGCATTGCTGCCAGTAAGATACTGTTTCTGAGATGTTTCATTGAATAAAATCTGTTTGTGCGCTTGAATTGTGGGATAAAGTTAGTCATTTAGGCTGGAATAGGAGGGATTTGGAGGTTGTTTTTTTGCGGGTTTGCGGAACAAGGCCGGACTTCGGCGCGACAAGGCGGCGTTTCGGAGATTAGAAACGCCGCCTCAGAATTTTGAAGCGGCGTTTCGGTTTTCCGGAGGCTGTGGATTGCGGCGGGGATAAAACGAAGGCGTCCGCTTCATTGCGGGCGCCTTCGGAAATATACGGTGAATAAATTCTTTGTTAGTCTTCGGCAGGGATGATGAGCTTGTAGCCTTTGCCGTGCACGTTCAGAATTTCAACGTCGTTGTCGCCGCGCAGATGTTTGCGCAGTTTGGTGATGTACACGTCCATGGAGCGGGCGTTGAAGTAGTTGTCGTCAATCCAGATGCTCTTCAGTGCGTATTCGCGCAAGAGCACGTCGTTGGCGTGCTGGTAGAGCAGGGTGAGCAGCTCGCTTTCCTTGGTGGTCAGCTTGGTGCTTTGGTCGCCGCGCACGAGCATTTGTTTGTGCGGGTCGTAAGTGAAAGAACCGATTTTGAAGATGGCGTTTTCGCTGCGGCGCTTGCCCTGCACGCGGCGCAGGATGGCCTCGATGCGGAGGGTGAGCTCTTCCATGGAGAAGGGCTTGGTGATGTAGTCGTCGGCGCCGAGTTTAAAGCCTTCGAAGACGTCTTCCTTGAGTGTCTTGGCCGTGAGGAACACGATGGGCATGTTGGCGTCGGCCTGTTTGATGTCCCGTGCCAGTGTGAAGCCGTCCTTCTTGGGCATCATCACGTCAAGCACACAGATGTCGTAGTGGCCTCTTGCGAAAGCTTTGTAGCCGGCTTCGCCGTCGGCAAAGAGTTCGGTCTCGTAGCCTTTGGCCTGGAGGTACTCGCGGAGCAGCATGCCGAGGTTCTCGTCGTCCTCGCACAGCAGGATTCTCATTTTGTCGTTCATAGTTCTTAGTCTTTAATGATGGGTAATATGATAATAAATTTTGTTCCTTTGCCGAATTCGCTTTCAGCGTGTATGGTGCCGTGCATGGCGGTGATGATGCCCTTGACGTAGGCCAGGCCGAGGCCGAAGCCTTTCACGTTGTGGAGATTGCCGGTGTGCACGCGGTAGAATTTGTCGAAGACCTTCTTGAGGTTTTCTTTCTTGATGCCGACGCCGTTGTCGGTGATGGTGATGTGGAGCTTGTCGTGCTCGTTGAAGGTGGCCACGGAGAGGTGGAAGTCCACGTCCTCGCGGCGGTATTTCACGGCGTTGTCCATCAGGTTGAACAGCACGTTGGTCATGTGCATCTGGTCGCCGAAGATGACGGAGTCGGTGGCCCGTATGTCGGTGTCGAGGGTGCCGCCCAGCTGCTTCACCTTGATGCCGAAGGTGTCGGCCGCGTCGGTCACCAGTTTGTTGGCATCGATTTCCTTGTTCTTGTACTGCACCTTGCGTCCTTCGAAGACTGATGTCTGCAACACCTTTTCGATGAGCATGCGCAGGCGTTTGGTCTCGTCGCTGATGATGCCGCTGAGGTGGGCGGTCATCTTTTCCGTCTTTGGCACGGCGGGGTCGAGCAGCATCTGTGTGGCCAACGAAATGCTCGAGACGGGCGTCTTGAGCTCATGGGTCATGTTGTTGATGAAATCGTTCTTTATCTCGCTGATGCGCTTCTGACGGAAGATGATGACGATGGTGAAGAGGAACGTGATGAACAGGATGAGGGTAAAGATGATGGCTGGCAACAACAGTTTGACACTACGGAAGATGTAACGCTGCATGTCGGGGAAGTGAATGAGCAGGATACCGGTGTTCTGTGGTGGATTGTTGGGCATGAGTACCTGCTTGTAGGCCTGGTCCTCGCCTTTTGAGGAATAATCAGGGCAGGTGTAGAGCACCGTGCCCGAGCGTGAGGTGACGCGGAAATGATAGGGCAAGGTCACACCGTTGCGCTTCAGCTCGGACTTCAGCCGCTGGTCGAGGGCCTTGAAGTTGACGGTTTCCTCAATGGGCTTTTCGCTTTGCGTGTAAAGGATGTCGTAGATGACCTTGTCGAGCAGGACGCGCTGGTAAAGGTAGCGCGAACGCAGCTCGTTGCGCATCTGCTGCGACACATTGTAGAAGGAGCGGAGGTTGGGCATCTTTAGGAACAGACCGTTCTGCCCTGCGTTCATGCGCCCTTTCGTGGTGTCGGCGGATGCTGTCAGAAAATCTTGGTGGATACCCAACGAACCTCCCTGCAACATCGGGTCCGTGGCCAACTGTACCGTGTCGGGCAGGTTACTGGCCACGTCGGCGCGCAGGGCTTTCATGGTCTCGTCCATTTCCAATTGGCGTGCCACGTGGGTCAGGCTACGCTCCACACTGCTGTTGAACTGTTCGCGGTGCAGACGGAGCATCTGCTCGAAGTAACGTAACTGAAGCACTAATAGCGCACAGAAACTGATGCCCATCACGATGGCTATTATCCAAATGGTCCGCTTTTTCATCTCAATGCAAAGGTAGTCACACCTTTTTTAGCCACAAAATGTTAATTTCCGCTTTTCGCCGATAAGACTGAATCTTTAACGAAATCGCGGCATTAAGTTGCGATTTTGACAACTAAAAAGAAAGAAAAAGCCGCTGAAGTGTCAATTTTTGGAATTGCAACGTTAAATCGTTAAGACACTGCTACGTCTCCGGCTTGCCGAAACGTTAGACAAAATTGACAAACATGTCTTATGGTTGGTTACGTTCGCGCTTGGGCTTCATCTGGAAGCGGTAGATGGCGTGGAGGAGCACATAGCTTGGCAGGCTGTTGCGGTAGGTTTCGAAGCGTCCTTGCGTGTTGAGCGTCTGCGTCAGGTTGGAGAGTTGGTGCAGGATGTCGAAGCCGTCGAGCATGAGTGTCACGTTCTGTTTTGTGAAGCGTTTCGAGAGCCGGGCGTTCCATACCAGGTCGTTCGTGTTGGCCGAAGGCAGGTCGTAGCCGCGCCGGCTGTACATGGTCAGGTCGGTGGACAATTGTATGTTTAACGGCAGTTCCACAGTGCCTGTCAACCCGTAGTTGAAGTCCCACACGTTGACATTCGTGAACTGTTCACGCCGTGAGCGGGCACCGTCCCAAGTGCCATTGGCACGCAGGCTCACAGTGGATTTGCCCAGTTTGTATTCCAGTTTTAAGTTTTCAGCCAGTCCTGTCGTTTTCACTGCCGACCGTTTGGGGTCGTACACATCGCTTTTGCTGTCGGCCATGAGATCCACACCGTGCGTGTATCTGGCATCAGTGTAGGTGGAAAGCGTTAGGCGTTTGGCTTTGTCAAGTGGCAAGCTGTACTTAAAATCCACACCGAGTGTCCAGTTGCCGTTCACGTTGTCGGGTCGCCAGGTGCGCACGCCGATCTGATGGTCGTAGCCGTAGGCCATGGCCAGGGCATTGTGGGTGATGTTGTAGCTGGCACCCAAATTCCATTGGTGCTGAGTCTTCTTGATATTGTTCCAGAGGCGGTAGGTCAAGGTGTGTTTCGTGGCTGTCTGCTGTTGCGGGTTGCCGAGGTAGATGTTGAGGGGGTCGGCGGTGTTAGTCAGCGACAGCAGGTTGACCATGTCAGGCTGGTAGATATTGGTGAAGTAGCGGAAGACCATGCCGTGCTGGTAATGGTCCCAGTTGTGTGTCACGCGGACGTTGGGCTGCACTTCCGTGAAGTTCCGTTTTGTGCGGCCGTTGTAGGTGTCGCGGATGTAGTCCATCTGTTCACTGACGAGTCTGATGTTGAGCCACGCGGTGACTTGAGTCCAATGTTTCTCCGTGTTCTGATAGGTGTTCCATTGTTCTTTCAACTGAAACTCGTGTGCCGTTCTTGTTGTGTGTCGCCAGGCGCTGTTCATCATGTCGAGCGTCTGCATGCGCCAATCAGTCGTTGAGGGCAACTCGTCCACGTCGTGCCCGTTGCCGGTTCCCCAGCCGTCGAGGGCGTCGAGACGGTGGAGCGGGTTCTTGTCGTGCCAACGGGAGTGGGACAGGCTGTATTGCGGGGCCAGCGTCAGGTTGCCGGGGAACAGGAAATAGTAGGCCGCGGCGGCGGTGTACTCCTGGCTGTGGTGGCTGCGGTCGTAGTAGTTGTGGCGGTAGTCGGCCGGTGTGGCCGGATTCTTGGGATAGTCGTAAAGGTGGGAGGCAAATTGTTCACTCGTCTGTCCGGTGAGTTCCATGTAGACTGTGAGGAACAGGATGTCCGACCCCATCGTTTTGATGCTCGCCTGTGGTCTGACGCCGAAGGTGTAGTTTTGTCCCTTGTCCAAGGTTTGGCTCAGCGTGCGGTTCAGGGCCGAGCGCCGCAGCAGGGCTCCGGCGTTTATCTGACGCATGGAGTCGAGCAGGGCCGTGCCGTAGCCGAAGGGGTTGTCGGCGAATGTGGCGGCCACGTTGTCGTTGCCGTTGCGCCAGTGGTTGTAGCTGAGGTGCCAGTTGAATTCCTGTCTGGCAATGGCGTCCTTGCCCCATTCCCATTCGTGGTTCGTTTGGAAATTGGTGGTGCGGGTGCGGCTCAGGCTTTCGCCGCGTTGGAACGTGTTGCCTTCGGTCAGGAAGTTCTCGCCGCTGGTCGAGCTGCGGTAGTCGCCGCCGCTGTGTTGCGCCTCGGCGCTGCCGTTGAGTTTGAAGCGTTGCTGGCGGTCTTTGATCATATAGTTTGCCCCTGCCATCTTTGTGGCCAAGTGGCCGCCCGGCATCTCTTCCGGTGTCCATCCGCCGTTTTCGCCCGGACGCCGTCGGTCGTTCAGGTTGTTCAGGTTGGCGAAGAGGCTCACCGTGCTGTGGTCGGTGAAGCGCATGGCGAAGAGACGGCCCAGGTAGCGGTCCTTCGTGCCGGCGCCGGCTTCGAGGTTGGTCATCCACCCCGTGTTGTATTCTTTCTTCAGACGGATGTTCATTGTCAGTTCCTTCTCGCCCACGTCGCGTCCGGCAAATTCCGACAGTTTGTCGCGTTTGCGATAGACCTGCAGGTCCTTCACCGTGTAGGCCGGCAGGTTGTCGAGCATCAGCTGGTGGTTGCCCTTGAAGAAGTCTTCGCCGTTGAGTGTCAGGCTTTCCACTTTCTCGCCGTTCACTTTGATTTCACCGTCGGCGTTCAGTTCTGCGCCGGGCAGCTGGCGGATGAGCGCGTCGAGCATGGAGCCTTCGGAGAGGTTGAACGCGTCGGCGTTGTAGACCACGGTGTCGCCGCGCGAGTAGAATTTGATTTTCGTGGCTTTCACCGCGGCACCGCCCAACTGCACTTCCTTCGGCTTGCGTTTGATGACGATGTCGGCCATGCGGTGCAGGAATTTTCTTCCCCGGAATTCAGGCACAACCATCGGTACCCACGTCGCTTCGTAACCTTCTTTCTCCACGCGCAGCAGCCACAGCCCGCCCGACTTCGGGGGATAGAATGCATATACATTGGACAGGGACCCCACGTTCCAGTCAGGGTCGGTCAAGGCCGTGTCAATCACCGTACTGTCGGCCGTGCAGCGGCAGAGGCGCACGTGCGGGACGGGCTTGCGGGTCACGTGGTCCACCACGATGCCGTAGGCAATGTGCCTGTTGTCTTGCCCCTGTGCCGCCAAAGGGCAGGCCAAGAAGAACGCGGCCAGGCACGCACCGGCCAGACGGTATACATTCCGGATGATGATATGTCTCATGTTTGATGTCACGTTCCGTTGTGGCTGTCTTACATATATAAAACGCAGTGCATGCCGTTTTGTAACATTTTGGACACCACTTTTTGTTTTTAGCCTGCAAATTTACGTAAAAATTTAAGTCGAAGGAAGGGAATTTTGTCAAGGTTTTTTATCCGAAAACAAGGCGTTCTGTAACCCGTTGATTTTCATGGGAAGCCAAATCTGGCAAATTAAAGGCGGCGTTTCGAAATCTCGAGACGCCGTTTCTGCGGCCCGAAGTCCGACCTTTGAACTCCGGAATGCGGCCTCTGTCGGGAAAACGTCAAAAGACCGTCCGCCCGCCTTGCTTCGGGCAGGGTGGGCGGACGATGGAGGACGAATTATATAAATAATGTACGCGCGCGAGGTCAGTGGCGCAGTCCTTTGTTCTTGCGCAGGTTGTAGAACTTCATGAGTTCGGCGATTTCCTCGGGCGGCGTGACGTGGTCGTGCTGCTTAAGGTTGTCGAGCACGGTGTTGAGGCTGCTCTGCGTGGTGCTGACCTGTTCGTTGGTGAGCCCTTTGAGGGCGGCGCGCAGAGTGCGTGAGGCGATGTAGAGACCTTTGTCGCGTATGGCAAGTCCCTTGCGCGTCATGCGCAGGTAGTTGGAACGCCAGTCGACGCGGGCTTTGAAACGCTCGAGGACGCCTTCGCTCTCAAGTTGGTCGACGAGGCGGGTCATGGTGGCTTTGCTGAACGAGGTGTCGTCGCAGATTTGCTGTTGTGTGGCGACCTCGCGCATGCTCAGGGTGAGCAGCACGTTCCATTGTTCGGCGGTGAGGGGTACTTGGGCTTTGGCGAAGTTTTCGCTCAGTTTGCGGTTGAAAGCGTCGGCCACTTTGCCGTTCATCAGGGCGAATACCAAACGGTAATCTATACTGGTGTCCATGGATAGGTTTTCTTTGTTTCAGCTGCAAAGTTAATGAAAAGTATCGGAAGAAAAAGAGTTTACAAACAAAAAGTTTCTGAAGAAACATTATTGAAACATTTCTGAAACTAATTTTCCAGCATTAAATTACCAAATATATAGTAGGCAGAGTGGTGGGCGAATTGTGGAAAAAGTTGTATCTTTGTCAGCAAATAGATAAATAATGACAGAAAAGACGTTTGTGTTGCCCGCTCCGGCTACCGGTGATTTTACTTCGCGACTGGAGATTCTCCGGAGAGACGTTTCGGAAGTGCTGGCCGGCACGACACCGGTGTGGTGCCGTGCGCTGCTGAGCGATGCGGCCAACCAGTTGCCGCAGCTGAAGGCCAGCGTGCTCTATCGCGACGTGCTTTCCCGCGGGGCGTTCTCGTGGGTGGAGCAGCCGCCGCTGGACGGCAGCAAAATCACACTGGTGCTGACGGTGACGGAGGACGACGTGTGTGTGACGGGTACGCCCGACCGCTGCATCGTGACACAAGGGCCTGTGCGCCGGCTGTTCCACAGCGTACATTTCACCGCCGACGAAGTGACCGGGCTTTCCCCGAAAGCACAGACTGAGGAAGCCTTCGCTCGGCACATCGCGTGGCTGAAGGAAGAAGGACTGACGCTGGAACACAACTGCGTGCGCACGTGGCTCTATGTGCGCGACATCGACCACAACTACCGCGGCGTGGTGGAAGGCCGCAACGCGGTGTTCGCCCGCGAGGGACTGACAAAGGACAGTCATTTCATTGCTTCGACCGGCATCGGCGGCCAAACGGACGTGGCCGGAGCTGCTGTGGCGGTGGACTTCTGGAGCGTCGATGCCCCGGCGCTGGCACAGCATTATCTGACGGCTCTGGACTGGTTGAACCCCACGCACGAATACGGTGTGGCCTTTGAGCGCGGCGTACGCGTGAAGACCGGCGAGGACGGGGCACGGCTGTACATCTCGGGTACGGCGAGCATTGACCGCCATGGCCAGTGCATCCATCTGAACGATGTGGCGAAACAGACGGAACGGCTCTTCGAAAACATCTCCCATCTGTTGGCCGACGGCGGTGCCTCGCTGGACGACATGCAATGGATGACGGTTTATCTGCG
>CAMZHB010000067.1 GCA_947306605.1 uncultured Prevotellaceae bacterium
CCGAGTTCCCGCTGCAAGAGGTCGCTGAAGTCGCGACTCGAATAGACGTTGCCGTCCGACAACAGGTAAGTCGCTTTGTCCGGACCTTTCTCCAAAGCGAGGAAGACGGCGTCCACGAGGTCTTTCACATAGATGAACGTGATGTCCTGGCGACGGAAGCCCACGGCAAAGTCCACGTGGCGGGCGATGCTCTTGGCCATGAGGAAATAGTCGTGCTCACGCGGTCCGTAAACGCCTGTCGGGCGCAGAATGACGCAGGGCACACCGGTCAGGCCGCGCAGATAGTTTTCGGCAGCCAGTTTGCTGCGCCCGTAAGCTGTGTTAGGCTGCGGTTTGTCGGTAGCCGAAACCGGGGTATAGTCTTTCTCATGCAGTGCCCCGAGCACGCTGAGCGAACTTAGGAAGACCAGCCGGTGCGGCAGCATCTGCAACGTCCGCAAGGCCTCGACCAACCGCCGTGTGCCTTCACAGTTCACCTCCATGAAAGCCTCGGCGTTCCTGGCCTTCGTGGCTCCGGCGGCATGCACCACATAGTCCCACGCCCCGTACTCACGCTTGAATGCCTCCAGCGAATGTTGCAAAGCCCTGCCGTCGGCCAGGTTGAGGTCAAAGAAACGGATGCGCGGGTCGGTCAGCCATTGACGGCTGCTTGACTGGCGCACACCGGCCCACACCTCGAAGCCGAGTTCGAGGGCACGCTCCACAATGAAACTGCCGATGAATCCGCTGGCACCTGTCACGAGTATTTTCATCCGGACCGAGTGTGGTTGATTATTTCATATGCAAAGGTACAAAGAAACGGCAGTAAACATCAACATCTGTGCATAAAAAATCATTCTTTTCACGACTAAAAACACACGACTGTGTTCTTGTTCAAGCGAAAACGTGTGTGGAAGAGTCCACGCTGCTTTTTGTCCTTCCGAAACGGGACTTCTGATTTTCGAAGTGGGACTTCAAAAATCAGAAACGGCGTCTCAAAATTTTGAGGCACCGTTTCTGAAATTATAGGCAGCGTTTGTGCCGTCATTCCGTTCCAAAGAGTTGTCCGTTGACGGCGATGCCCTGTGCGTTGATGTTGAGGCGCGTTCCTTGGCGCGCGTTGTTGAAGAAAAGCACGTTGGCCTGCCCCTGTTCGTTGGTCACCTCGTTGGGATTCGAGTAGAGCGTGCGCCGCAGGTAGGCGGGATTGATGGCATCCACGGAACGGTAGTCGGGACTGAAGAATTCGTCGGGGCGAGAGAAACCGTGTACCAACGTCGTGCGGTAACCTTTGCCTGTTTCGTTCCAGATTTTGCTGTTGGGATTGCTGTAGAGGAAGAACGTGACAGGCGGCCTCGTGTAAGCACTGGAACCGAAGCCGCGCTTCAGTTCATAATCCTCGGAAATGATGAGGGTTTTGAACTCGTGCAGTTCGTATTCGTAAGGCGCAATAGGCTCGGCGTTATCACAAATGATGTGGATGGGCCGCCGTTTGTAGAGGAAGTCGCCCGGGAGGTCGCCCCCGACGGGCTGATATTCAAAGTAAGGGTTCACCTCCTTAAGCCAATCCCACAGGTAGGGTTCCAGTTCACCCTTGTCAAGATAGGTTTCCAGTTCGCTTTCCAAATTATAATAGAGCGAAGCATAGCGTTGGCCATAGCTTTCGCCGCCCAGCCACGTGAAGCGGCTGCCGGAATCGGGCACACGGCGCTCGCCTTTTTTGTTAGCCTCGGGCAGGATGCGCACGTTTGGCAACGTATCCACCCAATTGAAAATTTCGGGTTTGCGGGCAGTCGCCGCGCGGCGTACCACTTCGGGCGGCTCCAGTATCATTTCACGCAGGTCGTAGGCTCTGGGCGCCGGGCCGAAGTGACGGTAGAGCGCCACGCTGGCCCGTTGGCGGCGGTATTTTTCATTCGTCACGGTAAACGACCCGAGGAAATTGTCATACAGTGGTTTTTTCAGTTCCATGGCAAAGAAGCCCAAACTGTCCACGGGAGCCGTGCCCGACAGCACGGTCGGATTGCGGAAGAGCGTCAGGTTAACCAGCGGCAACGTTCCCTCTTGTTTTTTCTTGGGACTCCAATTGATGACACGGCCGGTTATGAGTTGCTTCATCTCTGCCGGCTGACGCAGGCGGAACGAATCGAGACCGGCCATTTGACGCCATTCGTAGCGGCGCCATCCCTGGACCATGAGCAGCAGGTCGAGAGCTTCGGAACGGTCGTAGCCTTTCTCAAAATAGTATTCAGGCCGATGAACGTAGCCCTTCAGGTCGGAGGCCAGGAGCATCTCTGTGAGTATGCCCGTGCCGTCGGCGGCCATCATGGCGTCGCCGTCGCGCACACTCAGCGAAAACTCACCTTGCACGGGCTTGCCTGCACCGTCACGCAGCGTGAAATCGAGCACCACAGGAGCATAAGGGCCGTAAGCAGGCTCATTCTGTCCAACGCTGAGGGTCATCGGTCCTCCCATGGAAGGTGCACACCAGAAAAGACGTTCTGCCAAGATCTCTCCCCGGGACGTGAACACCGTTACCTGATTGACACCACCGTGCAACTGCCTCGTGGGAACGCGCTTCATCACCTCACCGGCAGCAGGACCGAGACGCAAGGTATCGAAATAGGATACACGGCCGCGGCACATCACACTAAGTCCGAGCACTTCGGCCCCCGCGCCGCCAATGCCTATCACCACATCGCTGTCGGACGACAAGACATTCAGCGCACAAGCGTTGGCCACAGGTTTCGGCAAGGTGATGCGGCCGCCTTGGCTATCGTTCCAGTCGTCGGCCACTTCCACATAGCCGTCTTCCCAGTCGGCGGGCAACGTGAAGCTGCCCATGCCTTCGTGAAGGGGAGACGAAATGAGCACGATGGAACCGTCGGTCCGGCAAAGGCGCAGTTTCTGGTCCAAAGGCAGACCGTTGGCGTCGGTCATGCGGTAGGCTACGCGGCAGGAATGGCCTCTGACGATGTGGCCGCCTTCGGGATAGAACGAAATCTTGAAGTCCCGGCCGGCCGGCTTCGACACCATTGGGGTCAGCGGGCGCGGCACGGCCAGACGGTTTTCGGGATTACGTCCGGGAAGCATCAGGTCGGTGAAATTCAGGGTATCCTCGGGGGCATCAAACACGGGAATCACACGGCTGAACATGTAGCCGGCATCCCAATTGGTCATGGCGCGGGTATAGGCCCGTACCTCATAGAAGCCCGTGGGCACGGGACCTTCGAGCGAGAAGTCACCGTAGGTACGGCCGTTTTGGATGGGCAACGACTGGTGTTGCCACACGGTGCCGTCGGGTGTGAGCAGGTCCACATAGAGCACGCCGCTCACTGTGGTGGGCAGCAACGACGAGGCCCGCAGCACGTAGGCCTTGAACCAGATTTTGTCGCCGGGGAAATAACCGTTGTTGTCGAGGTGAAGGTATACTTTTTCCTGAGTGAAGTTATTCTCAAACGCGGCGATGTTTTCCAAAAAATGTCGGAATTGGGCCTCGGCCTGTTCCGCACGGGTGGCGACAGGCAGAATGCCCAACAAGAACAGAGCCACCGGTATGGCCTTCGAAAGCAAATGTTTCATAGTTCTGAGGGTTTTGAGATTTATACCGACAAAATTACTAAAACTTTTTCAGTGGCAAAGAAAAAAACAAAAATGTATCTATAGAAAAAAACGGCATTGCCTTTTGTTTTTCCGAAGCTGGACTTCCGCGCGCAAAGGCGGCGTTTCAAATTTTTGAAGCGGCGCCTCGAAATTTTAAGACGCCGTTTTGGATGGCGAAGCACATAAAAAGTGTAACTTTGTGCTCTCGAAAATCGTAACGAATACGGATTATCCACATGAACTACCTCCCACTGAAACTCATCGTACTGGGGTTGTGCCTGAGTGTCAACTCCCTTGCAAAACTTGTAAACGTAGCCGATTTCGGTGCCCGTCCCGACGACGGCCTCGACGACACCGAAGCCTTGCGCCGTGCCGCGGCCTTTTGCCGCAGCCACGCCGGCACCACCCTGCAACTGTCCCCCGGCCGCTACCAGTTGCGTGACGCCGAAGCGGTGGACACGGAACGCCGGGCCATCAGCGGCGCCCTGGGGCGCGGGCTGGAAGTGCAGTGGGCGCTGTTTAATCCGCAGCGTCCTTACGTGACGGGGCTGGACTTCACCGGCTGCCGCAACGTGACGATCGAAGCCAGCGGCGCCGTACTCGAGGTGGAAGGCTGGATGCAGGTCATTTCGCTGGTGCACACCAGCAACATGACTCTCGACGGCCTGACCATTACCATGAAACGGCCGGCAGCCACAGAAGCAGTCATCACCGCCGTCAGTGACAGCACGTACGACCTCCGTTTCGACCCTGCGCTTTACCAATATATCGACAGCGTGGTACAAGGCCGCTACTATTTTTACAGCCAGACACGCAAGACGTTCTACTACGGCAACGTGGGCGGAACAACACTGCTCAAACCGGGACTGGTGCGCGTGCAGTCGAAGTGGCATCCGGCCGTGGGCGACGTATGCATCATCCGTTACGGCGGACACTACCGCCCGTGTATCATGCTCAAGGAGTCACGCGACGTGACACTTCATAACGTGAGCATTCTCAGCTATCCCGGAATGGGCGTAGTGGGACATCTCACCGAAAACATTCTTGTGGACGGACTGAAAGTGGTGCCCGAGTCCGGGCGTTTCAGTTCTACCAACACCGACGCCACGCATTTCACCTCATGCTCGGGCACACTGACCCTGCGCAATTGTACCTTCAAAGGCAACGGCGACGACTGCACCAACGTACATAACTACTATTGGTATCCTTATCCGCAGCAGAACGATTCGCGGCAGGTGGAAGTGCGGGTAGAAGGCGCCGACCTCCACGCACAGTCGCTGGATTACCCGCAACGCGGCGACACCCTGCAGGCCGTCGACCGCAAGAGCATGGCGGTAACGGGACACTATGTGGTGCGCCGTGTGGAAACAAGCGAGAGTGACTGGAAAGTGCTCGTCACGCTGGACCGCCCCTTAGCGGAAAAAGCAGAAAAGGTGTATCTGGTCAATCACACGCGGTTTCCAAAAGTATTTGTGGAAAACAACACCGTCTACTACCACAACGGGCGTGCTTTTCTCATCAAAGCACCGTGGTCCGTACTGAAAGACAACCGCATTGAGGGCACCACGCTCACCGCCATCAAACTGGGCGGCGAACTGAGTTGGCACGAAGGCGTGCCTGTGGAGTACGCCCTGATTGAAAACAACTACATTGCCCATTGCGGCGAGTCGGGCGGCGACGGTACCGCCTCTTGCGTAATGGTAACAACCGAAGCGAGAGAGACGCCACCCTATGTGAATCGCAACATCACTATTCGAAACAATATCTTTGATTCGCCCAAGCCCATTTGCATCCTGCTCCACGATGCCGAACGCGTGAACATAAGCCATAACATCGGTCTGCGGCCCGACGGCGTGAAGCAAGTGCACAGCCAAGGCGTGACAATCCAATAAAATAAAAAAGGCCGGCCTTACAAGTTCGTAAGACCGGCTTCTTTCAATTCTGATTCTTATATTTATCTGTTGTTACCGCGGGAGAAGCCTCCGCCACTGCGACGGTTAGGAGTCTGCTGGGTGTTGCTCTGCCCTTGGCCTTGACTCTGAGTCTGACGTTGCGGACGGGCCTGCTCGCTGCGTTGTGTCTGCTGTGGACGGGTCTGCTCACTGCGGCGCTGCTCCCGTTGCTGACGCATCTGGTCGTTGCGTCGCGACTCTTGCTGTTGCTGGCGCTGCATGTTCTCCTGACGCTGGGTGCGGTCCTGATACTGACGCTGCGTCTGCTCTTGCTGTGGACGGGTCTGCTCACTGCGGCGCTGCTCCTGTTGCTGACGCATCTGGTCGTTGCGTCGCGACTCTTGCTGTTGCTGGCGCTGCATGTTCTCCTGACGCTGGGTGCGGTCCTGATACTGACGCTCGCTGCGATTACGGTCAACATTCTGGTAGTTCTGACGCTGACGGTCGTAGTTATTCTGACGCTCGTTGTCGCGGCGGCCATCGACCCGCGGGCGGTTCTGCTGTGCAGGACGTCCGCTTTGGTCGAAGCGATGTCCACCTACAGAAAATCCGTTGCGGTGCTGGTCCGGATGTGAACGCATGGCCGGTGCTGCCGGTCCTACAGGCTGCCCACTGTGTGCAAAGTTGCCGCGGGGGAAGACCGTGCGCATCGGAGCGTGACCTACATCGTGCCAACCGCGGGCAACAGGATTGTAGTATTGGGTGAATCCACGCACGGCGAAAGGAATGCTGGCTGCCGTGAGGGCGCGGCAGAGGAAGTCGGTATAGGCTTCCTGCATGACGTTGTAACCCGTGGCATACCAGGCTCCGGTGGCCCAGCCGCCTACCCAAGTATAGATGCCCGTGGCGCGCTGCCAAGCCAAGGCGGCCTCAACACGCTGGTTAATCCAACGCTCCTCGTAGGCACGGCGGTGTTGCCAGTTGTACCAGGCGCGTTCGTAGTTAGCCTGCGACAGGAAGTGCCACTCGGCCATGAGGTAGCCATTGTGACGGGAGGGGATGCGCAGGTAACGCAGATACATGGGGTCGCTGTTATAGGTCGGAGCGATGAACAGGATGCGGTAAGGATTGCTCACGCGGATCACGCTGACACAGTCCTCGTAGAAGTCGTTGAGCAAAGCCGTGGTGGCAAACATCGTACTGTTTGGCTCGATGAGGATGTCAAACGACAGGCGTGCGGGGAAGTGGCGGTAGTGTTCGGCCATGATGCGCCACCACGAGGTGAGGCGATTGCGGTAGAGCACAGGCTGTCCGCCGTGGGCAAACGAAGGCCGGTAAGCTATGATGGGCACGATGTTGTAGCGCAGGCAAGCATTGATCTGGCGGTCGAGACGTGCGAAGTCGTAGTCGGTGAGCACATCGTTCACCAACGTGATGCGCACGTGCTGGATGCCTGCGTCGTAATAGTCTGAAAGGGTTTCGTCCCAGTCATAGGAGGAGTAGTCGTTGCCGTCGGTCCACCACTCGACGTCAACGCCGCGTCCAAGCATATTCTGATATTGCACGGGCTCAATCCACTGGGCTCTTGCGGGCTCAACTCCTGCGAGTATGAGGAGGAGCATGCTGATAAGGTACATCATCTTCTTCATGGCTTCTAACTTTTAATTGTTACACAATGCTGTGTTTACTTGTATGACGGCCCGGCGCACCAAAAGTTAATGCACCGGGCCGTAGTTTCAATAGTTTTTAAGAAAACCCGGGATGTTTAGTTGCGTTTCTGTTAACTACTGACTGAATTTTGTGCCTATTTATTAAAAATTTCCTTGATGCTTCCCAGGCTTCCGAGCATGCCGGTGGCCTCATAGGGGATGTATACCGTCTTGCCGTCCTTGCCGCTGACCATGTCCTTCAGCGTGGCAATGTATTTCGTGGCGAGCAGGTAACTGGCGGGGTCGGTCTGGCTTTGGCTCACGGCGTCGGCCACCATCTTGATGGCTTTGGCCTCGGCGTCGGCCTGCAGTATCTTGGCTTCGGCTTCGCCTTGGGCTTTCAGGATTTGCTCCTGTTTCTTGGCTTCGGCCTGGTTGATGACGCTCTGCTTTTCACCTTCCGACTGCAGGATGGCGCTCTGCTTTTCACCTTCGGCGCGCAGAATCTCGGCACGGCGCGAGCGTTCGGCCTGCATCTGCTGTTCCATGGCGTCGCGAACGGAGTCAGGCGGTGTGATGTCCTGCAGCTCCACGCGGTTCACCTTGACGCCCCACTTGTTGGTGGCTTCGTCGAGCACCGTGCGCAACTTCGTGTTGATGATGTCGCGCGAGGTGAGGCTTTCGTCCAGTTCCAGTTCGCCCACCACGTTACGCAGGGTGGTCTGCGTCAGTTTCTCGATGGCGTTGGGCAGGTTGTCAATCTCATACACGGCTTTCACCGGGTCCATGATTTGGAAATAGAGCAGGGCGTTGATTTCG
>CAMZHB010000068.1 GCA_947306605.1 uncultured Prevotellaceae bacterium
GAGCCACATGGGCGCAAGTATATGGGACATAGTTCGGCTAATGTCGTTTCGGTCTGTTCTCGAGTTTGTTGTGGCGTCATTTTCGCGGTTTTTGCGAAAGAGGAAAAGGGAAGGGGATGAAATACCGTTTGATTTTTGTAATTTTGCACATTATTAAATTATAGACATGATGGAGACAGGATTGTATCCTCGCATTTACGACAAAGACGTGCTTGAGTTCCTGACCGTTTCAACGGAGTTCTGCGTTCGTATGGAGCAGGCGGCCCGGACGGAGTTGCGTGAACTCGTAGGCATGTTGCTTAAAATTTTGCCATTGGTGTATGTGAAGGCTCTTGTGCTTGACGGAACGGTTCCTGAATCGGACGGCGTGGCGGAGCAATTGGTTACGGAATCCGATTACGAGTATGTGTGCACGTCGGTGTCGCAGGTGTTGGGCTCTTATGACGATTATCTGGACGTGTTTGTAGAAGACATGAAATACAGTGACCGTCCTGTACGCTCGACTGTCTCGGAAAATTTGGCCGACATCTATCAGGATTTGCGCAACTTCGCGGGTATATACAAGCAAGGCTTTCCTGAGGCCATGTCTGCGGCACTCTGGGACGTAATGGAAGGTTTCAGGACGTATTGGGGCCAACGTCTTGTGAACGTAATGCGGCCTTTGCACGAAATATATTTGACTTTTGACAATGAAGCCTGAATAATGGAGCCGGTGGTAACATTATACGAAGAATTTGACAAGACTAAAATAGCCGCATTACCGCAGGTGCAGTTTTCTGGCCGCATTGTGGTGGTGACAACAATAGGTTCCGTACGCCGTGCCATTGAGTTTCTGTCGCGGCATCCTATCTTGGGCATTGATACAGAGACTCGCCCGTCGTTTAAGAAGGGTACAAACCACAAGGTGTCTCTCTTGCAGTTGGCCACACGCGACATGTGCTTTCTGTTCCGCCTGAACAAAATCGGTTTGCCCGACAAGTTGTTGGAATTACTCGCAGATAAACGGCAGCTAAAGGTAGGTCTGTCGTTGAAAGACGACCGTCATATGTTGCATGAACGGGCTTCGTTCGACGAAGGGCGCTTTATAGATTTGCAGGACTATGTCCGTCAATTCGGTATTATGGACATGAGTTTGCAGAAACTGTTTGCCAACGTGTTTGGCCTGCGTATTTCGAAGGGAGCCCAACTCTCCAATTGGGAAGCCCCGGTTCTGACAGAGCGACAGAAACGTTACGCAGCGACAGACGCATGGGCGTGCGTGTTACTCTATCAGCGTTTGGAGGAGCTGAGACATACTGGCGACTATCGTTTGATTTCACGCGTGTCAATGGACCGTATGCAGGAGCAGGTGGTAAAGGATTTGGTGAATCAGCTGGCTTGGAGCCGCAAAGACAATAATTAATTAAGGTACGTAATGTATAAGAAACTCTATCTGAAACGTGGTAAGGATGCAAGTTTGCTTCGCTTTCATCCATGGGTTTTTTCGGGTGCTGTAGCCCGGATGGACGAAGGCCTGACTGAAGGTGAAATCGTTCGAGTACTTGATTTCGAAGGCTCTTTCTTGGCTTTGGGGCATTATCAGATAGGTTCTATCGCCGTGCGTGTGCTTTCTTTTGAAGACTGTCCCGTAGATGGCGGATTCTGGCGCAAACGTTTGGCATGTGCACTTGAGGTTAGACGTGCCTTAGGCCTGCAACGTGAAGACAACAACATATATCGTTTGGTTCATGGCGAAGGTGACGCTCTGCCAGGACTGGTTATTGACATCTATGGTAAGGCTGCGGTGATGCAGGCCCACAGTGTAGGAATGCATCTCTGTCGTATGGATGTGGCAGAAGCCTTGTCGGACGTGATGGGTCAAAGTTTGGAGTCCGTATATTATAAAAGCGATTCCACACTTCCTTTTAAAGCCAATCTTGAAAGCGAGAACGGTTACCTGATAGGGGAGAAAGCCTCTGATATCGCCGTTGAAAACGGTCTGAAATTCCACATAGACTGGCTGAAAGGGCAGAAAACAGGTTTCTTTGTCGATCAACGTGAAAACCGAAGTCTGCTTGAGCATTATGCAAGTGGGAGAAAAGTGCTTAATATGTTTTGTTATACGGGCGGCTTTTCGGTATATGCTCTTCGCGGAGGGGCACATGAAGTGCATTCTGTGGATAGTTCTTCCCGGGCAATTGAGGTTACGGATGCCAATGTGGCCTTGAATTTCCCGGATATCAAAAATCATACGTCCTATGCCGAAGATGCGTTTAAGTATCTGCAAGGTATGGACACCGATTACGATTTAGTGGTGCTCGATCCTCCGGCTTTTGCGAAGCATAAGGATGCTCTCCGGAATGCACTCAAAGGTTATACGCGGTTAAATGCGAAAGCATTTGAAAAAATCAAATCTGGGGGCGTTTTATTTACTTTCAGTTGCTCGCAAGCTGTAAATAAGGAACAATTTCGTTTGGCTGTTTTCACGGCGGCGGCACAAAGCGGGCGCTATGTGAGAATACTGCACCAGCTACATCAACCTGCTGATCATCCAATCAATATATATCATCCCGAAGGTGAGTATTTGAAAGGCCTGGTGCTGTATGTCGAATAGCATGTCAGGGAAAAATAAATATTGGGGGAAACTTTTTTGAAGAAAATATTGTTTGTATGAATGAAAGTTTGTAATTTTGCAATGTTTTCATGGTATTAGATTTAAGGTTAGTAAAGATTGGTTGTCGTGAGACAATCAATTTTTTGTATATATACGATTTGCCGGTATTTGTCGTTATTTAAGAAGAAACCAAAGAGATGCAGTGGACCGATAGAAACAAGCAAATTAAGTATTTGTTGATTGTGGCCGCCGTTATAATTGCGACGGTTTCCCTGGTGTTTTCGCATGTTCTTGTGAAAAACCTGGAGGAAGAAGCCCGCTCAAAGATGAGTGTTTGGGCTGAGGCTATGCGCTCCTTGAACACGGCTGACGACAACACGGACTTGAATCTGGTGCTGAAAGTAATCAACACCAATACCACCATTCCAATCCTGGTGCTTGACGAAGAGGGCAAGGTGTTGGATTCACGCAAAATAAACAAGCGTTACTAAAACGCAGCCGACACGTTGGCGTATATGGATCGCTGTGTGTCGAGGATGCGTGAGGACGGCAATGCAATTAAAATTACGTTGGATGCACAAGAACCAGCCGACAGCACGGTTGAGAGTACACCAGAGTATCTTGAAATTTTATATGAAGATTCTGTAACGCTGCGTCGCCTGGCTGTTTTCCCCTATATTCAACTTGGTGTCGCCGGAATATTTGTTCTGACCATTGTATTTGCCCTGTTGAGTTCAAAACGTGCGGAACAAAATCGTGTATGGGTGGGATTGTCTAAAGAAACTGCGCATCAGCTCGGCACACCTATATCATCGTTGATGGGTTGGACGGAGATACTGAAGGAGAACTACCCCGAAGATTCCATGATTCCTGAATTGGAGAAAGATGTAAACCGTTTGAATCTTATTGCAGAGCGTTTCTCGAAAGTTGGGTCGCAGCCGGAATTTAAGGAAGAGAACATCTGTGATGTCTTGTGGCGCGTGGCTGATTACATATCGTTACGTAGTTCGGATAAGATAAAGATCGTGTGCAATTTCCCTTCTACGCCAGTGATGATATCAATGAGTGCACCGCTTTTTGAGTGGGTAATAGAAAATTTATGCAAGAACGCCATTGACGCAATGTCTGGTCGTGGACAAATATTGCTTACCGTGCACGAAATAACCGGTCTTGTGATTATTGAAGTGTCGGATACAGGAAAGGGTATCGCAAAAAATCATTTCAAATCTGTGTTTGCGCCAGGCTTTACTACGAAAAAGCGTGGCTGGGGTTTGGGACTTTCGCTGGCAAAGCGCATCGTAGAGAAATATCATAGGGGAAAAATCTACGTTAAAAGTTCCGAAATCGGAAAAGGAACGACTTTTCGGATTGAATTACGGAAATGATTTTGCGTATTTCAATTTAAAATAGTAACTTTGCAGGCCAAAAGAGTGGAATATGGCCTATCGTGTCGATTTGAACGCCATCGGAAAGGAACAAGTGTCGTTTGATTTTGAGATTGACGATACATTCTTTGCGGCTCTCAAACAAGCTGTGGTAGAAGACGGTGTTCTTTCAGCGCATGTGGACATCCAGCCCAAGGCAGGCGATTCTTATCGGATGCAAGTGGGTATTAACGGTTATGTTGTGGTACCTTGTGACCGCTGTCTTGAACCTATGCAATGGCATGTCTCTGTTCAACAGGAGGTAAATGTGGAAAAAACTACGACTGTGCCGGATGTGAACTCTGATGTTGTTTTATCAGAAAAAGATGGCACGTTAGATTTGGCCCCGCTCTTATATGATTTTATCGCAGTGGCAATCCCGATTCAGCATACTCATGCAGAGGGAGAGTGTAACGAAGAAATGATAAATAAACTCAGCAGTTATATGGTCAATTAGGCTTGACGGCGAGTGTAAAACGGATAATAATAACTAAAAATACATTAGAAATGGCACATCCTAAAAGAAGACAATCGAAAACCAGAACACTGAAGAGAAGAACTCATGATAAGGCTGTAGCACCTACGCTTGCCAAGTGCCCAAATTGCGGTGAATGGCATGTATATCATACGGTATGCGGTGCATGTGGCTACTACAGAGGTAAACTGGCCGTTGAAAAAGAAGTTATAGCCGAATAAGCTAAATTATGGGTAAAATTCGTGCGGTTATTACCGGCGTCGGAGGCTACGTTCCCGAATATGTCCTGACGAATGAGGAACTTTCGAGAATGGTAGACACGAGTGACGAATGGATAATGACACGTATTGGCGTTAAAGAACGCCGTATACTGAACGAAGAAGGACTTGGTACAGGCTATATGGCCCGTAAAGCCGCCAAACAATTGATGGCGAAGACCGGATATGACCCTGATTCCATCGATTGTGTGATAGTGACATCATCAACTGCGGACTATCATTTCCCGTCTACGGCTTCCATCGTTCTAGGTCACCTTGGCTTGAAAAATGCTTTTGCATTTGACGTTTCAGCTGCATGTTGTGGATTCCTGTATACGATGGACTTGGCTGCATCTATGATTGAATGTGGCCGTTACAAGCGTATAATTGTGATTGGCGCGGACAAAATGTCGTCTGTTGTTGATTATACCGAGCGTGCCACTTGTCCTATTTTTGGCGATGGCGCAGGTGCCGTGATGGTTGAGGCCTCTGAAGACGAAAGTCTCGGATGGCAGGATTCCATAATGCGTACTGACGGTAAGGGTTTGCCTTTCCTGTGCCTCAAAGCCGGCGGTTCGGTTTGTCCTCCTTCGTATTTTACGATTGATCACAAAATGCATTACATCCATCAAGAAGGTCGTACGGTCTTCAAGTATGCTGTGACCGCCATGAGTGATCTTACTGCCGAGATAGCCCAACGTAATGGTTTGAATAACGAGAATATTGCTTGGGTTATACCGCATCAGGCCAACGTTCGCATAATTCAGGCCGTGGCACACCGTCTTGAGTTGCCTATGGAGAAAGTTATGCTCAACATCCAGCGATATGGTAACACCAGTGCGGGTACTTTGCCTTTGGCTCTTTGGGATTATGAGAAGCAACTCAAGAAAGGAGACAAACTTGTGCTGACAGCGTTTGGTGCAGGTTTCGTTTCGGGAGCCGCATATATGACGTGGGCTTACGACGGAGCGTCTGTAGAGAATTAAAATTTTACATTCCAAATCATAAAACGCATCTCTTGAGAAACTGATGCGTTTTTTTGAATTATATAAGGTATGGCATTTAAGTCAGGTTTCGTTAATATCGTAGGTAACCCCAATGTGGGAAAGTCCACACTGATGAATCTGTTCGTCGGTGAGCGTATATCCATTGCCACATTCAAGTCGCAGACCACGAGGCACCGCATTATGGGCATTGTCAACGAAGATGATTGTCAGATTGTCTTTTCTGATACTCCCGGTGTCCTGAAACCTGCGTACAAACTGCAGGAGTCTATGCGCAATTTCAGTGAAACGGCATTGACTGATGTAGATGTGTTGCTTTATGTCACAGATGCGGTGGAGGATATCGAAAAGAATCAGGACTATATTGATAAAGTAAACCGTCTAAGTGCCCCCAAGCTGATACTTATCAACAAGATTGACCTGATTGACCAGAAGAAACTCGTCGAACTGGTAGACTTGTGGAAGTCCAAAATCCCTGACGCCGAAATTTTCCCTGTTTCTGCCAAGGCCAAGTTCAATGTGGACCAGGTGATGCGCCGTATTAAGGAACTGTTGCCTGAGAATCCGCCTTATTTTGAGCAGGACCAGTTGACCGACAAGCCTATGCGCTTCTTCGTATCCGAAATTATACGTGAGAAAATCCTGCTTTATTACGACAAGGAGATACCTTATTCGGTCGAAGTGGTGGTTGACGAATACAAAGAAGATGACAGTCTGGTGCGTATCGGTGCCGTGATTTATGTAGAGCGTGAGAGCCAGAAGGGAATCATAATTGGTCACGGCGGAGTGGCTCTGAAGCGGGTTTCAACTGAAGCACGGAAATCTCTGGAGCAGTTTTTGGACAAGAAAGTGTTCCTCCGCATTTTTGTCAAGGTGGACAAAGATTGGCGTAACTCAGACAAAGAATTGAGTACATTTGGTTATAATTTGGATTAGTCGGATATAAATTTACGCAGATATGGAAAATTTGGTGGCAATTGTGGGACGCCCGAACGTAGGTAAGTCAACGCTGTTCAATCGTTTGACTAATACGCGCCAAGCAATAGTCAGCGACGAGGCAGGCACGACACGCGACCGCCAATACGGTAAAGTGGAGTGGTGTGGTAAGGAATTCTCCGTTGTAGATACGGGCGGCTGGGTCGTAAATTCGGACGACGTGTTCGAAGATGAGATTCGCAAGCAAGTAATCATAGCTACGGAAGAATGTGACGTGATATTGTTTCTCGTTGATGTGACTAACGGCATCACAGACTTGGATGACCAGGTGGCAGCAATCCTTCGACGCTCGAAGAAACCTGTTATTCTTGTGGCCAACAAGACAGATAATAATGCCCAACGCTATGATGCGGCCGAGTTCTACAGCTTTGGTTTGGGCGAACCCTTTTGTGTGTCTTCGTTAACGGGAAGTGGCACGGGCGAACTGCTGGATGAAGTGGTCTCAAAGTTGAAAAACGTGCCTGAAGAGCAGATTCAGGAAGATTTACCTAAGTTTGCCATCGTCGGACGTCCCAACGTGGGAAAAAGCAGCTTGATTAACGCTTTTATTGGAGAGGACAGACACATTGTCACAGACATAGCTGGAACGACGCGTGACTCAATTTATACGCGCTATGACAAATTTGGCTTCGACTTCTATCTGGTTGACACGGCCGGTATCCGAAAGAAAAATAAGGTAAGCGAAGATATTGAGTATTTTTCTGTGATGCGCTCCATCCGGGCTATAGAAAACTCGGACGTATGTCTGTTGTTGATTGATTCGCAGCGCGGCATAGAGGCTCAGGACATGAACATATTCCAGCTCATACAGCGCAATCAGAAGAGCATGGTGGTCTTTGTGAACAAATGGGACATAGCTGCGGAAAAGTCTTCGGCAGCTATCAAAACTTTTGAGGCAGCCATCCGCAGCCGTATGGCTCCTTTTGTGGACTTTCCCATAGTTTTCGGTTCCGCTCTCACGAATCAGCACATTTACCGTGTACTTGAGAAGGCCAAGGAGGTTTATCTGAACCGCAAGAAACGGGTTGGCACCACGCGTCTCAATGAATACATGCTGCCACTCATAGAAGCGTTTCCGCCTCCTTCGGTTAAGGGCAAGTATATCAAAATAAAGTATTGCTCACAGTTGCC
>CAMZHB010000069.1 GCA_947306605.1 uncultured Prevotellaceae bacterium
CCTGAGGTGCCGTAATCTGCCTGTTAACTCTGTGTTCTTGCTTCTGCGGGTCGTTCTTCATTCAGAATCTGCGTCTTGTTTTTTATCCGTTTTTGATTTTTGCGGCGCAAAGTTACGATTTTCTGCCGTCCCGACCAAGTGAATGGCGTTTATTTTTCAATTCCGTCCGTCTTATGTCCATCATGGAACGTTTTGTGTCCGGCATTTTCCGTTTTATGTCAGGCATTCTTGAGCATGTCTGCCACTTCCTGCTGTATTTTGCGGATGAAGTCTTCCTTGGTCATGCTTCCCTGGTCGCCTTGTCCCTGTCGCCGTACGCTTACCGTGCCTTCCGCCGTTTCTTTTTCGCCTACGATGAGCAGATAGGGGATATGGCTGATTTCTGCATCGCGTATTTTGCGTCCTATCTTTTCGCTGCGGTCGTCAACGGTGGCTCTGACGTCGTTCAGATAGAATTCCTGTTTGAGCTGGTTGGCGTAACCGACGAATTTTTCGGATATGGGCAATATGGCAACCTGTGTGGGAGTGAGCCAGAGGGGGAAGTGTCCTGCGGTGTGCTCTATAAGAACGGCTACGAAGCGCTCCATGCTGCCGAAGGGGGCCCTGTGTATCATTACGGGCCGGTGTTTCTCGTTGTCAGTGCCTGTATATTCGAGGTTGAAGCGTTCCGGCAGATTGTAGTCCACCTGTATGGTTCCCAACTGCCAGCTGCGTCCTATGGCATCCTTTACCATGAAGTCCAACTTGGGTCCGTAGAAAGCGGCTTCCCCATATTCGATGCGGGCTTTCAGACCTTTTTCCTCGCAAGCCTCGATAATGGCCCGTTCAGCACGCTCCCAGTTTTCGTCACTTCCGATGTATTTGGCGCGGTCTGTCTTGTGGCGCAGGCTGATTTGGGCATCGTAGTTCTCAAAATTGAAGGTGCGGAACACAGTCAGTATAATGTCCATCACACGCAGGAATTCGCCCTTTACCTGATCGGGTCTGCAGAAGATATGTGCGTCGTCCTGGGTGAAACTGCGTACACGGGTCAGTCCATGCAGCTCTCCGCTCTGTTCATAACGGTATACGGTGCCGAATTCTGCGAGACGTATGGGCAGGTCTTTGTATGAATGGGGCTTACGTGCATAGATTTCACAGTGATGCGGGCAATTCATCGGCTTAAGCATGTATTCCTCGCCCTCATCCGGCGTATGTATCGGCTGGAACGAGTCTTTGCCGTATTTGGCATAGTGTCCCGACGTCACATAAAGCTGCTTGTGGCCTATATGCGGCGTAATCACCTGCTGGTATCCGTACTGCGCCTGAATGCGTTTGAGAAAATTCTCCAGACGTAGCCTCATGTCCGTTCCTTTCGGGAGCCAGATCGGCAGACCTTTGCCTACGCGCTCGCTAAACATGAACAGTTCCATCTCTTTGCCTATCTTGCGATGGTCTCTCTTCTTTGCTTCTTCGAGCATCACAAGGTATTCGTCGAGCATCTACTTCTTGGGGAACGATATGCCGTACACGCGGGTCAGAGTCTCCCGTTTGGCGTCTCCTCTCCAAAAGGCTGCGCTTACGGCTGTCACCTTTACGGCTTTTATTGCTTCAGTTGAAACGAGGTGAGGTCCGCGGCAGAGGTCGGTAAACGGGCCCTGGGTGTATGTACTTATGGTTCCGTCGGCCAGTTCGTTGATCAGCTCCAGCTTAAGTGTCTGTCCGTGCTCCTTAAAGAAGTCCAGGGCGTCTTGTTTTGCGATTTGCTTTTTCACAAGCGGTTCGCCCAGGCGTGCAAGTTCCGTCATCTTGTTGCTGATGGTGTCAAAGTCGCCTTCTTTTATGACTTGGCCTTCGGGAAGCAGCACATCGTAGTAAAAACCGTTCTCTATGGCGGGTCCTATGCCGAACTGGATGCCCGGATAGAGTTCCTGCAATGCTTCGGCCAGCAAGTGGGCCGATGTATGCCAGAATGCGTGCTTGGCTTCGTCGTCTTCCCATTTGTGGAGTTTCAGTGTCGCGTCTTCGTATATGGGATAGTTGAGTTCACGTACTTCTTCGTTCACACTGCAAGCCAGCACTTCCTTTGCAAGTCGGGGACTGATGCTCTCGGCTATTTCTTGGGCGGTAATACCTGCGTTATACTCTTTCACAGCTCCGTCCGGAAACGTAATTTTAATCATCTTGTGTCTTATTTTAAGTGGTACAAAATTAGCGATTTCTTTCAAGATACGCTCCATGTCGGCAAAAAATATGACGATTATCCCTCCTGTTTAAGCAAAAATGGCTACTTTTGGCGTGTGGATTGCAATACGTATCAGACAATATCGGCTCCTGTAGAGTCCAAACTGGTTGAGAGGAAGAGCACGTTCCTTGCTTTTGCCCTTCCTGTGGCTTCTGAAGATGAGGTGGACAGACTTCTGCGCCGTTTTCGCAAGGATTATTACGACGCACGCCATGTTTGTTACGCCTACAGACTGGGTTGTAATGCCGATGAACGTTCCAAGTCGTCCGATAACGGGGAACCTTCGGGCACAGCCGGCAGACCGATGTTGGGATGTCTGCTTTCACACAATCTGACTGATGTTCTGGTGGTGGCAGTACGCTATTTCGGAGGTATCAAACTGGGCGTTCCGGGACTTATAGCGGCTTATAAAACGGCTACGGAGGAGGTGATACAGAAGGCAACCGTCATTACGCGTGCCATAGAGCACCGGGTGACCCTGACATTCGGCTATGAACGCATGAACGACGTGATGCAGCTCCTCAAACGCTTCAACATTAAAATTCTGGAGAACCTGGCCGACACCAGCTGCCGTCTCGTCGTCAGCATACCCCATGAGCATTTCGGCACACTCACGCAGCAGCTTGTTAAAGTGGCTTCCGTACAAAGCACGCACGTTCAGCCGTAAGCCGTCTCCACGACTGTCCTGACGATGTCGGTTGTTGTAAAAAATAAACGGGACCTGGTTTTTTCCAAATCCCGTTTACTGTTTTTTATGTCCCGTTATTTGAAATGGCTGTAGACTATGGATATCTGCAAGGGGTTGTCGGGGCCTCCCACGAGCTTTGTGCTGGTCAGTCCGAACTGGTTGTGAACGCTGGTGATGGTTCCCTGTCCGTTGGTGACGACTTCAATGGGTACCAGATAGACTTTGTTCCAGTCGGGATGGTCTTTTTCCCATGCTTTCTGCTTTTGCGTGCGCAGCGACTGGTTGTCCGTGGCTTTTACACCGGCTCCGTTGTCGCGTTCGTTCTTCAGCACTGAAACCATGTTGGCCAAATTGGAGAACGTGTAGGAGTTGTATTCGCTGCTATAGGGTGCGGAATAACTGGTCTTGCTGTCCGGAAGTTTGTGCTTGGCGAAAAATTCGTTCATCTCGCCCACGCGGACCATCAGGATGTAGTCGGGTGTTTCCAGGCTGTATTTGGTCTTCTCGTCGTTGTTCTGGCGTTTGAATACAAGCTGTGCACTGTTTACGGAGTCGTTGTCGTGACCGCTGTAGATGGCTTCTATGGGGAGCGTCACTTCAGTTACGATGCCGGCAGGTGTTTTCAGCATGGTGTAATCGGGACTGTTGACGAGTGCATCCAGGTTCTCGTTCTCCACCTGATTGCTTTGGATGACTTCTTCTGTGGCTGCGACGCGCTGTATTCCCACATAGGTGCTGTCGTCCTGGGTATAGGTGAAGTAAATGCTCAATGTGGTGACGTCGATGTCGACCAACGTGCCGTTTCCAGCCAGAGTTTTGAAATAGAATCCCGGAACTACGTTGCGCGTGAAGGCGTATGCGTCTTTGAAATATTCGGGATGCTGGTAGTATTTCTGCAAGATGCGTGAACCGTAGTCGGCCGGTAAGACGACGCGGATGCTTTTGTTGTAATTCGATGAGTAACGTAGGCTGTCGGTAACTGAGAGATCGGACACGGCAAATGTGACTTGCTTCGATACGGCTCCGGCTTGCTTGTTCACATATTGCTCTGCGTCGATGTCGGTGTAGTATGTGGCGCTTTCGTCAAGCACGTTGTTGGCGTCCAACTCGTATATGCCGATTTTCATGGAGTTCAATGAGTCGCCGTAAAACGATTTTATGTACAGTCTAAGTTCGACTGAGTCGGCTACAACTTGGCCTTTGTCTTTCTTCATCTGCGAGATGGGGGGCAGTTTGTAGTTCTCGAGCGTGTAGAACTGGGCTAAAAAGTTGCACGTGGTGGTGCTGGAAGTTTCCGGGTCGGTCACTCTGCCCAAATAACATTCGGATGTGTTGGCGATGATGGCTCCTACGCTGACGGAACGCGTATTTACGTTGAACAAAGACTGGCTCACTTCCGGCTCATCGGTACCTGGCATCACTCCAGATCCGAAATTGTCGGTGTTGTCATCGCATGCGCTGAAGAGCATACCAAACATGAAGAGGAGCAAGACGAATGCTGATGGCTTTGTATGCATGGCAGGACAGTGGATATACGTTCTGATGGTTTTGAAACGCGTGTTATTGCTCGAAAAGTGATTCGTAGAAGTCGGCATATCGCTGGCCGGGATTGTCAGTGGCCTCATAGGGAAGCGTGGGTATGCCTTTCTCCTTCGCAAAAGCCACAAGTTCGGGGCTGGCTCCCTTTTGGGCCTGTATAATTCCGTCGCAGAAACTCAGAGAGAACTTGGCGTAGTCGGTAAAGCTCTTCAAGGGCATCCCATATTGCTCGATGCTTTCCGGAGTAATGTTTCGGAACGCCAGACAGTCCTTGTAGTTTTCGGGAAGTGGCTTCTTGAGCTTCGTACCATGCAGTGAGTAGACCACTTTGGTGTTTGTAAAAGGCATTTCATCCTGATATGCGGCCCTGATAAAGAAAGGTGCCGTGCCCGATATCCAACCTTGGCAGTGAATAACATCGGGATACCAGCGCTGTTTCTTGATGGTCTCGATGACACTCCGCGTGTAGAAGATGGAACGTTCGTAGTTGTCGCCGTATTCTTTGTTCTTGGCGTCGCTTTCTGCGAGACGCTTGTTGAAAAAGTCCTCGTTGTCGATGAAATATACCTGAACGTGCGTGCTTTGTACGGATGCCACTTTTATTAACAGGGAATGGTCCGTGTTATTTATGATTACGTTCAGTCCGGAAAGGCGTATGACTTCGTGCAACTGGTTTCTGCGTTCGTTGACATTGCCCCATTTGGGCTGAAAAGTCCGTATTTCATTTCCCATCTCCTGGATGCTGTGGGGTATGATTCTTCCCAGTTTTGACATGGGGGTTTCAGGAACGAACGGCTCAATGGCCTGGCTGATGAAAAGGACTTTTTTTGATGTCATAATTCGGCTTTTTGCAATGCAAAGTTACGAAAAAAATAGTAATTAGGCACCTGCGGGCCCACAAAAGTTTTGCATTTACGCGTTTTGAGGGCATGGAAACTTCGTTATATAAAATAAAAGTTGTTATTTTGCATCCCGGAAAGTAATAAATCCACAAATCAAGCGACAGGAGAATGATAGAAATCATCAAAACAAAGGCTGCTCTCGACGCCCGGCTTTCGGAAGTGCGCAAGTCCGGCAAAACGATAGGTCTGGTGCCTACAATGGGTGCCCTTCACGCAGGTCATGCCTCGTTGGTGGAACGTTCGGTCAGGGAAAACGGATTTACCGTGGTCAGTGACTTTGTTAATCCCACCCAATTCAATGATAAGAACGACCTGAAGCATTATCCGCGCACTTTTGAAGCCGACTGCGCTTTGCTGGAACGCGTCGGAGCCGACTGTGTGTTCTTTCCCGAAGTGAGCGAGATGTATCCCGAACCCGATACAAGGCACTTCAGTTATCCTCCGACGGACACTGTGATGGAGGGAGTGCGACGTCCGGGACACTTTAACGGGGTTTGTCAGATTGTAAGTAAACTGTTCTATGCCGTAAAGCCCACTCGCGCTTATTTTGGAGAGAAGGATTTTCAACAGATAGCCGTCATACAGGCCATGGTAAAGGACTTGGACATTCCCGTGGAGATTTGTCCGTGTCCCATAGTGCGTGAACAAGACGGATTGGCCTTAAGTAGCCGCAACCGTCTGCTGGATGCGAGTGAACGTCTGCTGGCTGTGAACATCAGCAGGGCACTTTTCCTGAGCCAGGCCTTTGCAAAGACCCACAGTGTCAGGGAAACGCGCAACTATGTGGTCTCCATGCTCGATGCTCTCGAAGGATTGCGTGTGGAATATTTTGAAATCGTCGATGCGAAATCGTTGCTGCCGGTGGAATCTTGGAACGACGCCGGGGCTGTGCAGGGTTGCATCACGGTATATTGCGGCAAAACGCCCGTACGTCTCATTGATAACATTAAATATAAATAAGCGGAGGAACCAGAATCATGTTCGTTGAAGTTTTGAAGTCTAAAATCCATTGCGTCCGCGTCACCGACGCCGAGTTGAACTATATAGGCAGCATCACAATCGATGAAGACCTCATGGATGCCGTAGATATATTGCCCGGAGAGCATGTTTACATCGTTGACAACAATAATGGCGAACGCTTTGAAACGTATGTCATCAAGGGAGAACGGGGTAGCGGCTGCATATGTCTCAACGGTGCTGCGGCACGTAAGGTACAAGTAGGCGATGTGGTCATCATAATGGCTTATGCAACCATGACGCCGGAAGAAGCCAAGGACTTTAAGCCGAAAATCATCTTCCCCGACACGGCCACAAACCATCTGTAGTCTCCTATACGGGATATAAAAAATAAAAAGTCCAACATGGTTTCTGCTATGTCGGATTTATTTTATGCCATGTGCCCCCTTGTGACAGTCAACCGCACGTTGTCCCGAAGCAGACGGCAAATGGCACGTTGTCAGTCTGAAAATGCAGTTTACGAAAGGTATTCTTTAATTTTTCCCGCAATGTGCATCAGCGATATCTCGCATACCTTCGTGGTGTATCTCGCGGTCAGCAGACGTTCACTCGCATCCAGCAGGCTCTTTTGTGCCTCACGCATTTCGATACCTGAGAGTTGTCCCAGAAGAAAGCGCTCGTGGGCGATGCTGTAGTTGCTTTCAGCCACTTTAAGGTTCTCCTGCTCCAGGTTGACTACCTTGAGGTTGTTCTGATATGCCTGCCACAGGTCCAGAAGGTCGGCTTCCAAATCGCGCAGTGCACTTTGCCGGGCTAATTGGGCGTTTTCGAGTGAAATACGTGCATTGCGTTCTTCGCGGGCCTTGTTTTTGTCAAACAGATTAAAGCCTACCGTAACGCCAATGTCAGGTCCCCAGCCGCTGTTGTTGCGTGTGCCGCCTTTTGAATAGGCTCTCTGGCTGTATCCGTAGCCTGTTTTCAGACGCAGGTAGGGATAATGGCTCGATTTAGTCTTACGCAGGTCGGCCTGACTCACTCTTTCGGCCGAGGCAGCCAGGAGTAACGTGGGACTGTAAGCCATCATGTGTTGGCGCAATTCCTCATAGTCGAGCCCGGAATTGAGGTTGATGAGCGTATCCTTGATTTGGAACGTCTGGGCAATGTTTTCGACGTTCATCATCTGGTTCAACCGTATGCGCGAAGTGCTTATCAGTTCCCTCTGTTTCAGATATAGGGAGCTGTCAGCATTGAAATCGACCGACGCTTGTTGGAAATCGAGACGGCTACCTTTGCCAACGAGATAACGGGCCTCGGCTATACGCATGCGTTCACGCGAGAGACTGACGGCATACTGGTAATTGCGGAGACGTAACTCCTGTTGCAGCACGTTGTAATATTCAGTTGTGATGTCGGCCATCAGTTGTTCGGCATCCTGACGTGTTTGTAGTTCGCCCTGTTTCTGCAGTTCGCGCAACCGTTGCAGGGTACATTGCATGCCATATCCGTCGAAAAGCGTCCAACCGAGGTCTACGGAAGCGTCAAAAATGC
>CAMZHB010000070.1 GCA_947306605.1 uncultured Prevotellaceae bacterium
CAGAGAAATCAGAAATGTTATCATTATAATACAAATCTATTTTTCAAAAGCACAATGTGGTTTGTTAATTCTATTTGAATACGCTCCAAATGGGGACGCCGCGCCAGGCCTGTGGGCGCTTGAGGCGGAAGATTTCGGCGATGGTGGCGGCGGTGTCGTATTGCATGATGACATCGTCGATTTTGCCCAGCCGTTTGATGCCTTTGCCGCAGATGATGAAAGGTATTTCCATTTCCAGAAGCGATTGGCCGCCGTGCCCCTTTTCTTTGCCACCGTGGTCAGCGGTGATTAGGATGACGGTGTCGTCGTAGATGCCGGCATCCTTGAGAGCCTGGACGATGCGGCCCACCTGGCGGTCGATATGTGACAATACCTTATAATAATCGGGGGTATCGTGACCCACATGGTGGCCCACGTGGTCCACCTGGTCGTAACATACGGCCATCAGGGTCGGGCGTTTCGTGCGGATGTACTCTTCGGCCATGCGCGTGAGCTGCTCATCGTCATTCTTGTAATTCGTAGCCACGTCGTAGTTGTTTATCGCCAAGGTGTCCACGAGGTGTTTGATGCCGTCCCATTCGGCGATGCAGGCGGTTACGACGTCGGGATACTGCTCACGCAGGATGGAGAAGACGGTGGGGAATATGCCATGGCTGTTTGTGGTCATCGACGGGATGTCCGGCCGTTTGGAGCCCCACTGCGTATAGCCGTGCATCTCGGTAGGTGCCCCGTTGAACATGGAGGCCCAGTTGATGGCCGACGACGAGGGGAGGACGGAGCGTTTCGTCAGTGAATAACAGCCGCCGTCCATGAGGGAGCGGATGTTGGGGATGTCTTGGGCCTTGGGCACGCTGTAAGCGCCCCACCCGTCGATACCGATGACTACCACATGCTTGGCACGCCATTTCTTGGCCTCTGCAGCCGTTGCGAGAAGACCGATTGCCAGGAGTAAAACCAGATAACGTTTCATTATTAAAAATGTCATTTAATGTTTTGCACTGCAAATTTACAAAATACGAAGATTACGGCGGCGCAGCCAAGGATGAATTTGGTCTTTTTTTTGACATTTCCCGCCAAAGGTACGATTTCGACGCTCAAAAGCGGCGTTTCAAAATTTTGAGACGCCGTTTCTAACGTCAGAAACGCCGCTTCTGTCCCAGCACTTCCTGCGCGTGTTGAAAATCAGCAAGTTGCAAAGCGTCTGTTTTTAAGGTAAAAAATTTAGACAAAAAAAGTCCGTGTCGCTTCGCTTCGTGCGGAAATGTTTTTGGGAAAATGCTTGCCGTTTTCAAGAAATTTATGGAACTTTGTAACGACATAGTTTAATTCATATGAAGACAATATCCAGAAGTATAGCAAGTGTGGCCATTGCCGTGGCAGTGGCCGGTCTGTGGGGGTGCGCCCTGCGCGCCACCGCCCAAGTGGGTAACCTTACCGGTGCGCTCGACCCGTCGGCGTGGAGTGTTTCAAAGTGGATTTCGGTGGCCGACGCCCCGGTCGTTACCGGCCCCATCCGCGGAGACAACGAGCGTGCGGCCGACGGAGCCAGCTGGTTCACATCGACGGTGAAGAACGGAAAACGGGTGAAGTCGGCCAAATGGATGACGGCGGGCCTCGGCGTCTATGACCTGTATGTGAACGGCCAACTCGTGGGCGAGGAAATACTCAAGCCCGGTTTCACCCACTACGGGAAAACCAAACGTTCGTTCACCTACGATATCACCGATGCGTTCAACACCAAGGCCGGCGCCGAGAATGTGCTGGCCGCGCAGGTGACCCCCGGATGGTGGGGCGACCGCATCGTGACCCCCGGCGGACACGAAGGCATGATCGGCAAAAAGTGCGCCTTCCGCGGCGTGCTCGAACTGACCTATAGCGACGGCAGCCGGCAGCGTTTCGGTACGGACCTCGACCACTGGAAAGCCGGCATCGCCGGACCGGTGAAACACACGGGCATCTTCGACGGCGAGGAATACGATGCACGACAACCGATGGGCTTCACGGCTACTGCCTACAGAGCCGCACCCGAGGAAAATACCGAATTTACGGGCGAGATACTGCCCACCAACGGTGCTGAAATCTATCTGCGCACCGACCTCAAGCTCACTCCCGTCAAAGCTTACACGTGGAAAGGCGTGGAAGGCGCCAAAGAAGGCGAAGGCGAGAAGAAAACAGGCAAAGAATACGGCAAAGTAGTTGTGGTCAAAGAATTTGCCAAAGGAGAAGTAATAACAGTCAAGCCCGGCGAAACGCTGGTGGTGGACTTCGGCCAAAACAGTTCCGCCGTTCCTGCGTTTGAGTTCAAAGCCGCCGAAGGCACGGTGCTCACCTGTCTGCCCGGCGAACTGCTCAACGACGGCAACGGTGCCAGAAGCCGCGGCATGGATGGTCCCGAAGGCAGCGTGCACCGCGAAAACCTGCGCATGTACCGCAACGCCATCCAACTCATCTACACGTTTGCCAACAGCAGGGACTATGTGACTTACAGCCCGCGCACCACATTCTACGGCTACCGCTATGTGTCGGTCACGGCGACGGATGAAGTCAGCATCAAGTCGATTGCGTCCATACCGGTCACATCCATTTCGAAGGAAATGGAGATTGGCACACTCACAACGGGCAATGCGTCGATAAACAAGCTCATCTCTAACGTCATTTGGGGACAACGGTCCAACTACCTCTCTGTTCCCACCGACTGCCCGCAGCGCAACGAACGTCTGGGCTGGATGGCCGACACGCAGGTGTTTGCCGAGACGGGCTCGTTCTTTGCCAACACTGACCGTTTCTTCCATAAGTGGACACGCGACATCCGTGACACGCAGAGCGAGACGGGTGCCTATCCCGGTGTGTCGCCCCGGGCGCAGTACGGTGCAGAACCTGGGAACATGATGCGGCTTGGTTGGGCCGACGCCGGTGTCATTGTGCCCTGGACGGTTTGGAAACAGTTCGGCGACAAGGCCATCGTGGACGAGAACTGGGCTTCGATGGAAAAATTCATGACTCTCGTCAACGACACCAAATACGACCACGAGACCCTCCGCAGTGAAAACGGCAATTACCAGTGGGCCGACTGGCTGAGCTACGAACCGCTCGAGAGTTGCAGCGGCCGGGCTTTCAACAACGGCCTGTTGCCCGAGGCTCTCGACTATTGGAACTACCTGAGTGCTTCCTACTGGGCCATTGACGCCGCAATGATGGCCGACATGGCACGTGCCACCGGCCGCGACGAGGCCAAATACCGCACGATGGAGGCCGAGGCCAAGGCTTACCTGCAAGAGAAGTTCCTCAATGACGGCACGTTCAAGACGGAAATTCTGAACACCATGCAGACGCCCGCGCTCTTCGCCTTGAAGAACCGTCTCGTCGATGGCACGGCCAAAGCAAGCATGATAGAGCGTCTGCGCGACAACTTCCGCGAACACGGCAACTGTCTGCAGACCGGATTCCTCGGCACCTCCATCCTCATGGCCACCCTGACCGAGAACGGCATGGCGGACATTGCCTATGAACTCCTTTTCCAGCGCAAAAATCCCAGTTGGCTCTATTCCGTAGACAACGGCGCCACCACCATTTGGGAACGCTGGAACAGCTACATGGCCGACAAGGGCATGGGGCCGCAAGGCATGAACAGTTTCAACCACTACGCCTACGGATGCGTGGCCGAATGGATATGGGAAACCGTCGCCGGCATCGCTTCCGACCCCGCCGAGCCCGGTTTCAAGCACATCATCATGCGTCCTGTCCCCGACAAGCGGCTGGGTCACGTGGAGGCTGAATACCACTCTGCCGCCGGTACCATCAAGAGCGCCTGGCGCTACGACGGCGACCGCTGGACATGGCAATTCACAATCCCCAAAGGCGCCACGGCCACCGTCACACTGCCCGGAGACACCCAGTCCAAACGCTACGGCAGCGGCAAATACAAAATCGTGAGATAACCCATGTCGCCGAGAGGTCGCCCTATCCTGCCAAACGCGGGTAGAGGTCAGATTCCGGGACTCAAAAGTGGGACTTTTGTCCGCAGAAGCGGCGTTTCAAAATTTTGAGACGCCGCTTCTGTTTCCCTATGTCCCACCCGCCTGCAGTCGACGTTAGGTCGTGCAGCCGCGATTTCAAATTTTGCCTGCAAAATTCTCTATTCTCAATTTATTATCGTAACTTTGCCGGAATGAACGTAAAAAGCCAAATAACAATGAATATCGTAGAACGATTTTTGAACTATGTGAAGTTCGACACGCAGTCGAGCGAGGATGCACAGACCACTCCGAGTACGGCCAAACAAATGGTTTTTGCCAAGTATCTGAAGGAAGAACTGGAAGACGTCGGCCTGAAGGACGTGGAACTGGACGAACACGGTTATCTTTACGCCACGCTGCCCGGCAATACAGACAAGAAGGCCCCGGCCATCGGTTTCATTGCCCACATGGACACGAGCCCCGACGCCAGCGGCGAGGGCGTGAACCCGCGCATTGTGGAAAATTATGACGGCGGCGACATTGTGCTCAACGAAGAGGACGGCATGGTGCTGAGCCCTTCGGTGTTCCCCGAATTGCTGGGCCACAAGGGCGAAGACCTCATCGTGACCGACGGCCGCACGCTGCTGGGTGCTGACGACAAGGCCGGCATCGCCGAAATAGTGCAAGCCATGGTTTACCTGATGGAACACCCCGAGATTGAACACGGCGACATCCGCGTGGGCTTCAACCCCGACGAGGAAATCGGCATGGGGGCCCACAAGTTTGACGTGGAAAAATTCGGTTGCGAATGGGCCTACACGATGGACGGCGGCGACATCGGCGAACTGGAGTACGAATGCTTCAACGCGGCCGCCGCCAAAATAGCCATCAAGGGCAAGAGCGTGCACACGGGTTATGCCAAAAACAAGATGGTGAACGCCGTGCGCATCGCAACGGAACTGCAGGGCCTCATGCCGCAGGACGAATTGCCCGAGAACACTGAGGGCTACGAAGGTTTCTTCCACCTGCTGGGCATGGAAGGCAACTGCGAGCGTGCCTCAATGTCGTACCTCATCCGCGACCACGACCGCAAACGCTTCGAAGCCCGCAAGGACCAAATCACCCAACTGGTGGACAGCTTGAACGAAAAGTATGGCGACGGTACGGTAACACTGGAACTGCGCGACCAATACTTCAACATGAAAGAAAAGTTGGAGCCCGTGATGCACGTTATCGACATTGCCATCAAAGCCATGGAAAATACCGGTGTGTCGCCCCGCATCCAGGCCATCCGCGGCGGAACGGACGGCGCACAGCTGAGTTTCCGCGGGCTGCCGTGCCCCAACATCTTTGCCGGCGGCATCAACTTCCACGGTCCGTTCGAATTCCTGCCTATCCCGACGATGGAGAAAGCCATGCAGGTGGTCGTGGAGATTTGCAAGATTACCGCACAGTTTAACGACTAGCCATTGACTTATGGGCGAGCTGCAGCCACTGATAAGTGACCTGGCGCTGATACTGGTACTAGCCGGTGTGGTGACGATCATCTTCAAGCGTCTCAACCAACCGCTGGTACTGGGCTACATTGTGGCCGGCTTCATCAGTAGTCCCCACTTCCAGCTCATGCCGTCGGTGACCGACATGCAGAGCGTGCAAACGTGGGCCGACATTGGCGTCATCTTTTTGATGTTCACGCTCGGCCTGGAGTTCAGCTTCAAGAAAATATTGAAAATGGGCAGCAGTCCGTTCATCGCGGCCTGCACTATCATTTTCTGTATGATAGGAATCGGCTCCATCTGCGGCCATTTTTTCGGTTGGAGCCGCATCAACAGCCTGTTCCTCGGCGGCATGCTCGCCATGTCGTCCACAACGATTATTTTCAAAGCCTTCGATGACATGGGCCTGAGGCAGCAACGCTTTGCCGGCTCTGTGTTGAGTGTCCTGGTGGTTGAAGACATCTTGGGCATTTTGCTGATGGTCATTTTGGCCATGGTGGCAGCCGTCGGCAAGTTGGAAGGAACGGCTTTGATAAACAGCCTGCTCCGGCTCATACTGGTGTTGGTGGTATGGTTTCTTGTCGGTGTGTTTGTTATACCGACTTTCCTCCGCAAAAACCGCCGGTGGATGTCACGGGAGACACTGCTCGTAGTATCGCTAGGCCTGTGCTTCCTCATGGTCGTGCTGGCTGTGAAGATGGAATACAGTTCCGCTTTCGGAGCATTCATGATGGGCAGCATCTTGGCAGAGACCATCGAAGCAGAGCAAATCAACGCAGTCGTGGAATCAGTTAAAGACTTCTTCGGCGCTGTCTTCTTCGTGTCGGTCGGTATGCTGGTTGACCCGCAAATTCTATTACAATACTGGCTGCCTATTCTCTTATTGGTATTAGCTATCATTGCAGGGCAAGTGTTGTTCGGCACATTCGGCTACCTGCTTTCCGGTCAGCCCTTGAAAGTCGCCATGCAGTGCGGCTTCAGTATGACACAGATTGGTGAATTCGCCTTCATCATTGCCTCGCTGGGTGTAAGCCTCAAGGTTACGGCCGACTTCCTGTATCCTGTTGTTGTGGCCGTCAGTGTAATTACCACGTTCCTGACACCATACATGATAAAGTTGGCAGTGCCGGCTTACAACCATATTGAGCACCTGTTGCCGGCCCGACTGAAGCAGACTTTGGACGACTCGAACGGAATTCCGTCGGTCTCCAACGACAATGCCTGGAAGCATTTGATGCTTTCCTTACTGAAACAAGTGGGGGCGTATTCGCTCTTGAGCATGGGCGTCATTGCCGTGTTCCTGACGTCAATATTGCCCGTTTTGAATCATCTTCTCGGCAAATGGTGGGGTAATGTGGTTTGTGGTTTGCTTGTGATCTTTTCCGTCGCACCATTCCTGCGGGCAATCGTGATGCGCAAGAACCATTCCGAAGAATTCAAAACCTTGTGGCGCCGTAACCGGTTCAACCGTTTTCCGTTGATCTTTACCATCCTGGCACGTTATGTGTTGTCTTCGGCTTTTATCTTTTACATCGTCAATTACCTCACCCCATTCTCTCCTGTGTTGCTTTGGATAGTGGCTCTTATCCTAATGCTGTTCATCATTGCTTCACAGCGTGTAAAACTGAACAGTATACGTTTGGAGCACCTTTTCTTGCGCAACCTGCATTCCCGCGAAATCCAAGCCGAGCAGCAGGGCAAGTTGGCGCCGGGCTATGCCAAGCGTCTGTTGTCGCGTGATGTCCACCTGTCCATCCTAACCCTGCCCATGAACACTCAGCTTGCAGGACAGACCCTGCGTTCGCTCGACCTTTCACGCAAGGAAGGTGTTCTGGTGGCTGCTGTCATCCGTGACGGCTCACGTATCAATATCCCCGGTGCTGACGTACGTCTTTACCCTGGCGATAAATTGCAGGTGATTGGCGACGACGAACACCTGTCTGCCTTTGCACGGAGAATCCAGAGCGAGGTGCACACAGACTTCGAGCGCACTGACGACCGCGAGATGCTATTGCGTAGTCTCACCATCACCGCCACATCGCCCTTCTGCAACAAGACGGTGCGAGACTCCGGTCTGCGCGAAGACTTCCAATGCATGCTTATAGGCTTTGAAGATGGTGAAGAACACCTGGGGGCGCCTCAGGCCGACCGTATCATTTGCGAAGACGACGTCATCTGGATTGTAGGCGAACGTGCCTCGCTGAAGAGTCTCTACCAACAGTCATAAGAGATTCCATTCGCGTCACAAAAGAGTCGGCGCGACAAATCACACAAAAGGGAGCGGATCCGCTCCC
>CAMZHB010000071.1 GCA_947306605.1 uncultured Prevotellaceae bacterium
CATTCCGCCTGCGTTACTCATAGACTATTTCTACTTTCTTTACGACCGTCCAAAAACCATTTTTCAAAACGGCAGACCCCTGCGCCAGTTGACGATAGGTTTGAGGCTTTTCGCCATTGACCGTAAGTTCGCAGGCGGGCTCAATGGTCTTGACGCGGTTGTCGAGGGCCTTGATGGCTCCCTGACGCGTGGGACAGAAGTCGATAATGGCCTGTTCGGGCTCGTCTTTCATCAAGGTGAAACGGTAATAACTGGTTTCGTAAGCTTCAAACGTCTTGCGCTCGTCGTCAAACATACGTTCAGCTGTGGGACGACCGAAATAAATGACTTTCGGGGACTCAACCACAGGCTCCGTGAGATATGCATTAGCCGCAGCCTGAGCTTGGGCATCGGCTATGGCCTGCACATTGCGTGAGACCTCCTCATCAATTAACAGCTGCACTTCCTGACGTGTCAACACTTCGGTCGGCAGCGCATCGTGGAAATGCTGTTGGGCCGTCTGGAGATCGTAGGTAGCATCGTCGAGCGCCTCGCGCAAATCGGCTATTTTATGGTTCTGCATTGACAACAGCACAATAAGCACCACAACGGCCACGAGAGCCACGATAGAGAGAATTAAAGCAGTATTCATTGGATAGTTTCTTTTTGAATGTTTATATCATTTTCATTACACCCGGTCGGTTGCTATGGCATAAGCCAGCGCATTGATAGCTCCGTTAATCGGATAGAAAAACAGGGCATCACCCACTCTGGGATTCTGCTCCTGACGCGAAGCTTCATGCCCGCGCTCATCAAGCATCGTAGCCAAGAATTCATCGGCTTTGTTGAGCAATATCTCACGGTAACGCGGGAAACGATTGGAAGGCACACCAAAATAGTTCTGGAACGAAATGACCGAATCCAGTCCCAGAAAGAAATCGACGAATGCACTGTAGGATGTCAGGACTTCGCCCTGTACATCGCGGGTCACTGCTGCAAACGTGGTATCACTGGAATCGAACATCGCAGAACCGCTGTATACCGCCTTGAGACTTTCGGTCTCCACATTCAAGTCTTCAGGACGCAAGTCAAGACCACCTTTACATGTGATGACTTTGGGATTGTTCACACGACGCAGTTCCACACGGCCATCGTCGGAGAGAATGCGGTTAAAGACTATTTGTGTGAGCCGTTGCAGATTGTCGTCTTCACCGATGGCCGACAGCATTTTGGAGGCAGTACCGCTCACCGTGAGATACGCCGGCGAAGCAATGCCACGCGCCTTAAGCAGTTGGGCTGCATAATAAAGCTGTGCCACGTAGAATAACAAGAGGATAAACTTCATGTCATAGTCACGGCTCAGCCAATCGGACAACGAAATGCCCTGCCCTGCCAACTGCGGGTGATTCTGCAGTGAGAACATAAAAGATATCACATCGGCAGAATGACCCGTCCGACGAATTTTCTCGTAACTGCTACGCACCCCAGGATATGCAGAGATGGCCTGCATCACACGTTCTTCATAACGCTGGACAAAACCATTGCGGGAAATATCCGTTCCATAAAAGTCGCCGAACAAACTGTTGCCGGCAAAACGAACAGACGACAGCATCAGGGGACGGTTCTCATTGTATACTACGAAATCCGTTGTTTCACCTCCGATATCCATTGATACAACCGGACGCACGGCAGAAGTAACCCCACAGGTGTTCTTGTAGTAATAGTATGGAGCCAAGCTTTCCGTCAAGCACTGCATGCGGCACTGCGGACTGATTATTGCTGCGGCACGCGTATTCCATATTGAGGTAAGTTGACTACGCTGATAAGGCAACATGCTGACTGGATAGAACCATGTGATGCCTGTACGGTCGAGGGCTCCACCCAAAGACAAGACCTTGTTGCGAATGAGCATCAGAAGTTCCTCAAAGAACGCTTCCATCAGATTCGCATGTTCAGCACCGGTCCATTTGAGATTGGTTACCGTCTCGTTATGGTTGGACTCAACGTAGCGCTCGTAGTGGAAACCTATGGCCACATCAGCCAAACTGGTCAGTTTATCCGTACGACCTGAAGATGTACGCGGACGACATACAGCCGTGCGGGTTGGGAAATGTACACTCCGCTCACCACCTATGTGCAATGGCACGAACTCCTGGTTAGGAATATCGAAGAAATAGTCTAAATCATGCTCGCCTATCACAGTTTCGACGTTGGGATGCAAATAGTCATGTAGCGGCATGGATTGAACATCGGAACCAATAATCTCAAACGGATAAATTTGTCCGTCCACTTTGTACTCAATATGTGTGTTGGTTGTACCGAAATCTACGGCGACATCCACTTGTTTATTACCTTGAACCAAGTCACGGCGCAGGGGAACTATCAATGCCCGCAAGGGAGTACCTACTGCCGAGAACTGAATATAGTCATATTCTTCCGCCCCACTATAGTATTTTGTCGTTAGCGGGTCACCATTGGCCTTATCTGCCCTTACCGAACAGGCAAAAGCCTTTGGTGTAGTCACACGTTCATCATAGAAAGCCAATTCATAGCCGTTAGCTGTTGCAGACATGTCTCCGTCTATCAGCGCCACACGCTGTTCACTGGGAACACCACGGAGACGGAAGAAGGGATAAAGATACAGATCGCATGCACATTCTTTTATCACCCCGACATTACGTGTGACATCTGGATTCATTTCAATCGAGTTGTAATAAATGCGCTCAAACGTGATGTAGCGACCCTTCTGAATAGGAATTCGGAATGTAGCCCTTGCACTGCCACCTGCAAGTGTTTCAATGTGGAACACCGGATGCGGATGTACCTCAGAGGTCATGCCTTGCAAATCGGCCAACGAAAGATAATTCAGAATGGTCCGTTTGAGCGGAAGCATAAATGCATATTCCTTGGAATCGGTCCAACCGCTAAAGAAATTGTCGGAACTGACTGGATATGGCAACCGAACCAGATAAGGCTCAAACACATCGGCAGGCGTCAGGAAAGGATAGTGAGTGCCATCGAAAGGTAACTCACGCTTATTTATGTCTTGCTCTCCAACGAACAACGGAGCCACATTGCCTTTTAGCCACGGACCGAACGTATAGAATGTGTCACTTTCGGTATAAGTCTCTGTCGGAAGTATCACCGGCAAGCGACTTGATTCATTCTTTGAGGCATGAATTCTGAAATCGCTGTGAGCAGCGATATGATTGGCGGCGTCACCTTTAACATACAGAGGAAGATCACGAAATACCGATACTTTATTATCTGCAGCTAATACCAATTGCTCAAATTGAGACACGTAGTCTTCTGGACGTGAAGCAACCAGTCGCTGTTTTACAGCATTGTCATCAATTTGGGCAAAACATGCTTGAATATAATCATACACCTCGCGATAAACAACATTGAAACGAGGCTGACGTGACATGAGCCAAACATAGTAAATGAAATCACCGCTACGCTGATGAAGAGCTTTGAAACTTGCTGGAGTCTCATCAAAAGCACGGTGATTGGTCAAATATGTTGTCACGTAATCCAATTTGTTAGCCGAAGCAACACACAATGAAGTGGGTGATGTGGCACCAACAATGTTCAAAGGCTCCGGTCCGTCCAAACAATTAAGCAAATAGATAGTATCCACTTCACCGAAGTTAAATCCTTCGGCATCCTGTTCCATATAGAGTTCCAACGTACGTCCTAATTGGTGGAACAGCGGATTGTTCTTCAAGTGCTTCAGATCGCTGCGCGACCATTCAATAATTTCATAATGGTCTTGGAAACGGCGATAATTATAGAAAATCTCCAGCATATCGAGTGAAAACGACACCAGTTTGTGATATATGGTCACACCGGTAAGTCCCACTTCTGCATTGCGTGTCACAGCATCAAACGCACTGCGTACCAATTCAAAGTTTGCAAACGGAGAAGGTATGGAAGTTATGGGCAAACTGGCAGCGCCACCTGCGGGATCACTGATAGCTGCTATCGATTTTTCATCGTATTGCTGTGAAAGGTCCCACCCGTTGAGCGAAGCGTTTCCCTCATGAAATCGAAATACGTGCGGCATGACTAAATCTTTTTGTGGTTAATAAATTGACGGGTTGCCTCTGAGAATACACTCATAAAGTAATCCTCACCTGAAAGTGTATGAGACAGTTTGACCGCCACCTTTTCCATCTCGTCGAGCATGGCATAGTAACCTTTATCCCGCCCGAATGTGCGGCTTAGCAGCCCGCCAGACAACGCTTTTACGCCATTGACTGATTGCAACAAATCATGAGGCGCCATCTTCAGATTGAACGGTTGGAAGCTACGGACATTGCTTGCCATTTCACCCAACCAAAGATTATAGGCTTCAAAAATTTGGAACAGGGTCTTATAGGGCTCTCCCTTTAGCATCGCTTTCTGATAATGCCGGTCTTTAGCCCATGCATACGTCAAGGCATCGACCATACGTGTCTTGTAGAACTGACTAAAGAGGAAAAACTGGGTCAACGGCATACGGATCATCCGTTGGGTCTGTTCTGAGAGCAGAGGAAAGGTCAACGGGTCTGCGTCTTCCTTCGTTGCATACTCTTTATATACCCTCGTCTCTTCTGATTTCAAACTGACAAAATCGACTACAGACAAAGCTGCCGCCAGTTCCACGAAATGAGCATTATTCTCCTGATACCGACCACCTTCACAGTTGTGGTAATTGCTTTTCAGGTTGTCACCGATATAGTAGAGCGCATCGATATCGAGATTGTTGATGTAATATGTCAATGCTGATTTGGCCTTCGAGAGGAAGGTGGCGGCATTGATGCTGCTGTCCTCGCGGTCTTCCAGTCCGAAATAGGGCAATACCGTAATGGCTCCAATACGGGCTTTCTGCAGGAAGGCTGCCGACGGGAAATCCTCCACTTGTGCCGAGCGGAATGTCTTTAACAGCAACGGGAAACCGGCTGCGCCTGTACCGCCAAAGATGGAACTGATAATGAAGATACGGTCGTTTTCCTGGAAATTCGCCATCAACTGTTTCATCGACGTACCACCCAAGTCGTCACTTTGGAAATTGTTGAGCACCACGCTGCCCATATTGGGATTGCCCTTGAAGCCCACATTCATCTCCGCCTGAAGATTGCGTTTGGAGAACAGCAGGCTGACAAGAGCCCGGTTGGCTTTATCCAACTGGTTGTAGCGAATATAGTCGCCAAAACTCTTGTTCACTTCATTCGAGATAGGCACACGGAAATTAGTTTCCATGTCGTCCACTTCTGTCCTGAAGAACGTATTGAGGCTATCTTCGTTAAAGGTCAGGCTCGCACGCAATTTCTTATAATCATTCAGCAAATCCACCGTACGGGTCAAGTCGCCGTTTGACTGGTCTGCGTCGATAATCACGGGCACCACGGCATCCGTGTCCTTCAGTTCCACACCGGCAGCCAACAACATCGTAAGCGATTTAAGCACACGGGCCCCGGTGCCGCCGATGCCAAATATATACAGTTTACTCATAATCCATTTAGAAAGGTATTCTGCGCGACTTCACGCTCAGACGTTGAAACAACAATGAGGCAACAAAACTCAGTACCAGCGTCCAGGCAAACACGATTAGGCCGAAGCTAACCACTGCCGTGTCTACAATCGACGTATGGTGAATGTTTTTCTCAATCAGGTATTGGTCCACCGTAGTATTGCCCATCAGTGCGCCCGTAACGGCACAAGCCAAAGAGCAGAGCAACACCAGCACCAGCCACTTCCAAAAACGGGCAAGTTGGATGTGGTCTATCACCACATAATAAAGCACCAATGGTACCACAATGAAAGCCAACATCACATAGAACACGGCGGGATATGCCCCGGACTCGTACATATAGCGAGAGAAATCGCCTAAATCATAATAATGCCACAATTCGTAAAAATTGGCGCAAAATTCATTCATAGCTTCTTCTTTTATCGTTTCAATTTAATACTGATTCCCACAATGGCCGCCAATATCAGCCCGATGACCACCAATCCCGTGGGGAACGACGAACTGCGGCCTGTGCGGTTAATTACAAAATCCAAGTGGAAAATACCTTTCCCCTCGTTTTTGGCCAGAAACGCATCGTTAATACCGCGCATCATGTGGTCGATTCCAAAAGTTACATCGTAAGGCGGTACACGTTTCACATCGTCTGTCGTACTGCTTGAAGCAATCCATTCGGGCAGACGGTACTTCAGATTCACTGATATCTTGCCGCCAATGGCCTTATTCGGCGTTTGAAGTGTCAAATAATACGGATTCTCAAGTCCGGCCGCTGCACAGTCGCCGTAAGCCGAGCCTTCGGGCGCCACGCGGTCCACACGCACCACACGCAGTCCCGCAGGCGACGTTTCGTAATTGGCCGTGTCCTTCAGATAACTCTCGTCTGTAAACAACTGGTTGGCATCCACAGCCACCGAAAAAAACAGCGAGTCCATCTCATGCCCCGAAAGGTCCAGGCGGTCGATACCCAACTTGCCCCGGCTCGGAATGATGCGACGCACATTGCTGAAGTCCGAGGTCAGCACACACGCATTGTCTTTGCCCATAGTCATATTCTGGGAACTAACCATAAACTTGTGCAGCAAACCATTTATATGCTCCTCATCCAGTTCAATACGGTTACAGAAATCACGCAGACGGGCCGTTTCTCCCATTATCACGACGAAATAAGGACGGAAGCCATAATATTTCAGCGGCTGGTCAAGCATGTCGAAATAGAAGCCGTTGAACACCGACTTGCACTGCAACATGACCAGAGCCAAGTCGCCATTATGCTTTCCGATGGCGTCCATAAAAGCACGCTGCGTCTGATTCTTTTGGTGATTCAGATACTCCAACGCATTGCCTTTCTGCACAGAATAGATGCAATCAGAGAAAAGCACAGACACTGTATGGCCGTCCGTGCGCTCCAAAATCTGAGAAAAAATACTGTTTATGTTACTCGAAGACGTATTGCCTTGCTTCATCGTCACCGGATTCAGACGCAGACAGAAATCCTCCACATCATCGCCCAAGCCCGTCGGCACCACCTTGGCATTGATAAACTGTATGCCCGGCTGCCCGTACGTCTCCTTCGACATCACCAGCAGGTGTTCCAATACGTCCTTAAACTGCGTGCCACCCTGCACGTAACCGTACATGCTGCCCGAGTTCTCCACATAAAAATTCACCTTAGTAGGCACCGTCGTATCTTTCACGTCATCTGCCACGGCACCGCTGCGTCCATGCCTGCTGCAGCCGCCCAACAATAGCACAGCCGCACACCAGAGCACCAACGACGCTATATTGATTTTCGCTCTCATACGCAATATTCCTAATATAAAAACGTACAAAAATACAACATTTTTCCAACATGCACCCTCATTTCCGCTAAATATCGTAAAAATGAAGCCGCAAAAGACAATTCCTTTGCGGCTTCAATTGATTTCACGCACAATTTACCGGTTTCCCTTCATCCGGTTATGCGTTTTGCAGAGCATTTGGCAATTGGAAATATCTGTGTTTCCACCCTTGCTCCATGCCGTCACATGGTCAGCATCCATCTCCTCCAGCTTCCATATCTTGGTGCGGTTGGCTTCATGGCCCTCGGCACAGAAAGGACAATTGCTCACACCTTCAGCCTTGGCCTTCTCGGTCTGCTGATAGTATACTTTGCGCATCGTGGGTTTGTCAAACAGACGCACATTCAACAGCTTCGTTTCTAGACAACCGCC